>NZ_JBHVYI010000157.1:0-10982 GCF_042880975.1 Streptomyces sp. NPDC058289 | reverse complement strand
GGCCGAACTCGCGGCCCGGCGGGCCGCGGCCGCCGCCGCGCGGGGGGGGCGCCCGGGCCCGGGGAGGGATCCGGCACCGGACCGTCAGGGTGCCCGCGACGGACTGGAGTTCGGGCCGTGCCCCGTTGCCGAGGGGCTCGGGCCGGACGTGCGGTGCGGCACGCTCCGGGTTCCGGTCGACTACGCCCGGCCCTTCGGCGAGCAGACCGATATCCTCGTCAGCCGGGTCGCCGCCTCCGGCGCGGACGGGGCCCCGCGGCAGGGCGCGCTCGTGTACAACCCCGGCGGCCCGGGCGGGAACGGCCTGTTCTTCCCGCTCGTCGCCGACCTGCCCGAGTGGCGCCGCATCGGGGCCGCCTACGACCTCGTCGGCTACGCCCCGCGCGGGGTGGGCCGCTCGGGGCACCCGCTGTCCTGCCAGGACCCGGCGCAGTACGCCCAGGCCCCGGCCGAGGCCGCCGGCGCGCGGCCGGACGCCGCCGCCAAGGAGGCGCGGATCGCCGCCGCGCGGGCCTACGCCCGCGGCTGCGCGGAGCGGGCCGGGGCGACCCTCGGCTCGTACACGACCCTGAACAACGTCCGCGACCTGCACGTGCTGCGCGCCGCGCTCGGCGAGAGCGGGCTGACCTTCATGGGGGCCTCGTACGGCACGTACCTCGGCTCGGTCTACGCCACCCTCTACCCCGGCCACGTCCGCCGGATGGTCTTCGACTCGGCCGTCGACCCCGATCCGCACAAGGTCTGGTACCGCAACAACCTCGCCCAGGCCCCCGGCTTCGAGCGCCGCTGGGCCGACTTCCGTGCCTGGGCGGCCCGGCACCACGCCGCGTACGGGCTCGGCTCCACCCCCGAAGCGGTGCAGGCGAGTTACGACCGGGTGCGGGCCGCGCTCGCGCGCGAACCGGCGGGCGGGGTGGTCGGCACCGGGCAGCTGCACTCCGCCTACTTGCGGGCCGCGTACTACGACGAGGTCTGGCCGGGCCGCGCGGCGGCCCTGGCGGCGTTCCTGCGCGGTGATCCGCGCCCGCTCGTCGCGCTCGCCGCGCCGGACCCGGCGGCGGCCGTCGAGGGCGAGAACGCGACCGCCGTCTACACGGCGACCCTGTGCAACGACGCCCCGTGGCCCGCCGACTGGGAGACCTGGGACCGCGACAACACCGAACTGGCCCGTACGGCCCCCTTCGAGACCTGGACCAACGCCTTCCTGAACCTGCCCTGCGCCTTCTGGCCGGTGCGCGAACGGCAGCGGCCGGTGGACGTGGGGCTACGGCCGGACGCCCCGCTCCCCCGCACGCTGATCGTCGCGGCCGAACGGGACGGCGCCACCCCGTACGGGGGCGCGCTGGAGCTCCAGCGGCGGCTCGGGCCGCGGGCCGGGCTGGTGACGGAGCAGGGGGCCGGCACCCACGGAGTGGTCGGCGGACGCAATGACTGCGTGGACGCTCACGTGGAGCGGTACTTGCTGACGGGTGACACCTCGGGGCGGCGTGTCACGTGTGCGCCGCATCCGGAGCCCGCACCGGTGTCGCTGGACGACCGGGCAGCGATCGCCCGGGGGCACCCCAGGGCACTGCTGCCGCCAGTCGTCTGAACTTCCGGGCGGGATCTCCGGCTGCGTCGATTCGGGGGCAGGGCCTCCCGATCCCCGGAGGACGCCGGTCAGCGGTCCTCCGGTCCTTCCCCCCAGGGGAGGTCTCTAGGCGAGTCCGGCCACCAGATCGGCGACGGACTTGCGGCGCCCGGTGTAGAAGGGCACCTCTTCGCGGACGTGCATGCGGGCCTCGGAGGCGCGCAGGTGACGCATGAGGTCGACGATGCGGTACAGCTCGTCGGCCTCGAAGGCCAGCAGCCATTCGTAGTCGCCGAGCGAGAAGGAGGCGACGGTGTTGGCGCGCACGTCGGGGTAGCCGCGGGCCATCATGCCGTGGTCCTTGAGCATGCGGCGGCGGTCCTCGTCGGGCAGCAGGTACCAGTCGTAGCTGCGCACGAAGGGATAGACGCTGACGTAGTCGCGCGGCGTCTCGTCGGCCAGGAAGGCCGGGATGTGGGACTTGTTGAACTCGGCCGGGCGGTGCAGGGCCATGTTCGACCAGACCGGCTCCAGCGCGCGGCCCAGCTTGGTGCGGCGGAACAGGTTGTAGGCGGTCTGCAGCTCGTCGGAGGTCTCCGCGTGCCACCAGATCATGATGTCCGCGTCGGCGCGCAGGCCGGAGACGTCATAGGTGCCGCGGACGGTGATGTCCTTGGCGGCCAGCTGGTCGAACAGCTCCTGGACCTCGTCGGCGAAGCCGACGCGGTTCTCGGGGAGCACGTCCTTCAGCTTGAAGACGGACCACAGGGTGTAGCGGATGACCTCGTTGAGGTCCTTCGCCTTCTTCCCCGCGTTGGGAATCTTCTCTGGTGCAGTCATGTGTCTATTGTCCCGTGTGCTGATCAGTGGTCGGTGCCAGGGGTGCCCCAGCGGCCCCCAACGTGGCGATCACCACGTCGGCAGCCTTGCCCGCGCTCGCGATGCAGGCCGGGATGCCGACGCCGTCGTACAGCGCTCCGCACACCGCGAGGCCCGGCAGGGCCGCGACGGCGGAGCGGATCCGGGCCACCCGGTCGAGGTGGCCGACGGGGTACTGGGGCAGGCCGCCGTCCCAGCGGGTGACGGTGGAGGCCACCGGGCGGACGGTGGGCGCGAGGCCCACGGCCTGGCCGAGGTCGGCGAGGGAGACCTCGACGAGTTCTTCGTCGGAGCGCTTCAGGTCGCCCTCGTCGCCGTGGCGGCCGACGGAGGTGCGCAGCAGGAAGAGGTCGGGATCGGTCCCGGCCCAGGCCCACTTGTTGCTGGAGAAGGTCGAGGCCTTGATCGTCCGGCCGTCCACGGGCGGTACGAGGAACCCGCTCGCGCCTCCGTCGGCGATCCCGGCCGGCAGGTCGGAGCGGCGCAGGGCCATCGTGACCAGGGCCATGGAGGCGTACTCGACCCCGCGCAGCTCGGAGGCGGCAAAGGGCGCGATCCGGTCGAGCAGACGGGCGGCGGGTCCGGCCTGGACGGCCAGGACCACCGCGTCGGCCTCGATGGTCTCGGCGCCGGCTGCACCGTCGGCGACCACGCGCCAGCCGGTGGCGGTACGGGTCAGTTCGCGCGCGGGGGCGTCGAGGAGGATCCGGGCTCCGGCCGCCCGGCAGGCTTCGGCGACGGCGAGCGGGAGCCTGCCGATGCCGCCGTCGATGCCGGAGAACACGGGGCCGGTCTGTCCCGCCCGGGCCGCCCGGGCCTGCAGTTCCCGTACGCCCTCGCCCAGGGAGGCGTGGGTGCGGGCGGCGTCGAAGAGCTGCGGGACGGCGGCCCGCATCGAGATGCGGTAGGCGTTGCCGGCGTAGACCCCGCCGAGCAGCGGTTCCACGAGCCGGTCGACGACCTCGTGGCCCAGGCGGGCGGCGACGTACTCGCCGAGGGCCACGTCCTCGCCGACCTCCTCCGGATCCAGGGTGTCTTCGGCCCCGGCCCTGGCCAGCCCCTCGGCGGAGAGCACCCCGGATGCGGCGAGCGTGCCCAGGTCGCCGGGTACGCCCATGACGTGACCGCCCGGCAGGGGGCGCAGCACGCCGCGGGTCCAGAGGCGGGCGGTGGCCGTGGCGGGCGGCTGCAGGGCCTCGCCCAGGCCCACGGCGCGGGCCAGTTCGAGCGCTTCGGGGCGGCGGGCGAGTACGGACTCGGCGCCGAGGTCCACGCGCAGGCCGGCGAGTTCGCCCGAACGCAGCTTGCCGCCGAGGCGCGGGCCGGCCTCCAGGAGGGTGACGCGAAGGCCCTCGGCGAGCAGCCGGTGGGCTGCCGCGAGGCCCGCGATACCGCCGCCGATGACGACGACGTGGCCGGCGTGGGCCGGCCGGTCCGTACGGGTGTCCGCTTCGTGCATGGACACATCGTCTCAGACCGCTCATCGGGCGATCGCCGAGGCCTGACCGTGACCGCTTCGGCATCACCTCGGGACCGTGCGTACGAAACCCGGGGCGAGGCCCCGTACGTCAGAACGTCGAGGCACGGACAGATCCGCATCCAGCGATTCCGACACTTACCAGGGGGACCCAACGATGCACACCCAGCACAGACGTTACGGCCGGTACGGACGGCGTTCGGCGACGGCTCTGGCGGCGCTGTCCCTGACGGGGGCGCTCGTCCTCACGGGCTGCTCCGCCTCCGACGGTGCCTCGGACAAGACTGCGGTCGCGGCGGATTCGAAGGGACGGGAGGCCGCCGGGCAGGGCGGGGCGGCCGCTGTGGCCCCGGCCGCGTCGGGCGCTCCGGCCCCGGGCGCCGACAAGGGCCAGGCTCAGGTCCCCGCCGTCCGCACGCAGATCATCCGGACGGCGACGCTGGGCGTGGAGACGGCGGACGTCCAGAAGGCGACGGCCGGTGCCCGGACGGCGGCGGAGAACGCGGGCGGGTACGTGGGCAACGAGGGCACCACGCGCGCGCCCGACGGGTCGATGACCTCGACGGTGACCCTGCGGGTGCCGGGCGAGCGCTTCGACGCGGTGCTGGCCGCGATGGAGGGCGCCGGGAAGCTGCTCGCGCGCAAGGTCGAGGCGCAGGATGTGACGCAGAAGGTCGCGGACGTCGACAGCCGGGTCAAGTCCCAGCAGGCGAGCGTGGTGCGGGTGCGCGAGATGATGGAGAAGGCCTCGGGGCTGACCGAGGTGGTCACGCTGGAGGCCGAACTCAGCAAGCGTCAGGCCGATCTGGAGTCGCTGCTCGCGCAGCAGACGGCGCTCAAGGACCAGACCTCGCTCGGCACGATCACGCTGACGTTCTCGGAGCCGGGGAAGCTGCCCGTCAAGGAGAAGGAGAAGCCGGATCCGGGCTTCTCCGACGCCCTGGCCGGCGGCTGGAAGGCCTTCGCCTCCGTGGTCCTCTATCTGCTGATGGCGCTCGCCGCGGCCTCGCCGTTCCTGCTCAGCGGCGCGTTCCTGCTGCTCGCCTTCCGGCAGTACCGCAAGTGGCGGCCGGCGAAGGACAAGCCCGGCGCGGCACGGCGCCTTCCCGCGCAGGGCGGGCCGAAGTGGCCGGGGCACACGGCCGCCGCTCCGGCGGATCCGGCGCACCCGGACGCGGCGCCGCCACAGGTCCGGGACTGAACACCCGTGCGCCCGTAGCGTGGGGCCCGCAGGCACGAGCGGCGGGGAAGGACGGTACGGGCACATGGGGAACGGCACGGAACGGCTGGTGGTGGTGGGGGGTGACGCGGCGGGGATGTCCGCCGCGTCACAGGCCCGGCGGCTCAAGGGCCCGGCGGAGCTGGAGATCACCGCCTTCGAGCGCGGGCACTTCACCTCGTACTCGGCGTGCGGGATCCCGTACTGGATCGGCGGCCTGGTCGGCGGCCGGGACGAGCTGATCGCCCGGACGCCCGAGGAGCACCGCGCACGAGACATCGACCTGCGGACGCGGACCGAGGTCGTGGAGCTGGACCTCGCGGGGCAGCGGGTGCGCGCCCGGGATCTGGAATCGGGCGCCGAGTACTGGACGGCGTACGACAAGCTCGTCCTCGCCACCGGCGCCCGCCCGGTCCGCCCCCGGCTGCCCGGCATCGGCGCGCACGGGGTGCACGGGGTGCAGACGCTGGACGACGGGCAGCGGCTGATGGCGGATCTGGAACGGACGGCGGGCCGCCGGGCGGTGGTCGTGGGCGCCGGGTACATCGGCGTGGAGATGGCGGAGGCCCTGCTCGGCCGGGGCTTCGAGGTCACCGTGCTGCACCGGGGCGAGCAGCCGATGTCCACGCTGGACCCGGACATGGGCGGTCTGGTGCACAGCGCGATGAACCGCATGGGGATCCGTACGGTCGCCCGCGCCGAGGTGACGGAGATCCTCACGGACGGGGAGGGCCGGGCCCGCGCGGTGACCACGGCGGCCGGGGAGGAGTACCCGGCGGACGTGGTCGTCCTGGGCATCGGCGTGGAGCCGCGCACGGCCCTCGCCCGCGCGGCGGGCCTCCCGCTGGGCGAGTCGGGCGGCCTGCTGACCGACCTCTCCATGCGGGTCCGCGGCCACGAGAACATCTGGTCGGGCGGCGACTGCGTGGAGGTCCTGGACCTGGTGGCGGGCCGGATGCGGCACATCCCGCTGGGCACGCACGCGAACAAGCACGGCCAGGTCATCGGCTCGGGCGTCGGCGGCGGCTACGCGACCTTCCCGGGCGTGGTCGGCACGGCCGTGAGCAAGGTCTGCGACCTGGAGATCGCCCGTACGGGCCTGCGCGAGCGGGACGCCCTGTCCGTCGGCCTCCGCTTCGTCACGGCGACGATCAGCTCGACGAACACGGCGGGCTACTACCCGGAGGCGGCGGAGATGACGGTCAAGATGCTGGCGGAACGGCGCACGGGCCGCCTGCTGGGCGTCCAGATCGTCGGTGGCGCGGGCTCCGCGAAGCGGGTGGACATCGCCGCGGTGGCCTTGACGGCCGGTATGACGGTGGAACAGGTGGTGTCCCTGGACCTGGGCTACGCGCCCCCGTTCTCCCCGGTGTGGGACCCCGTCCTGGTGGCGGCCCGCAGGGCGGTGTCCGCGGTGCGGGCGGCCGGGGTCTGAGCCCTGCGGGGTCGTCCCCTACCCGCCCTTCCACCGTTTCCTGGGGCTCCGCCGCAGACCCCGCGCCTCGAACGCCGGCTGAGGCTGGAATTGCCCTGCGGGCAATCCAGCCTCAGCCGGAACAGCGGCACCCCTCAGGGACTAGCTCTGCGTCTGCGTGTGGACGTAGTCCACCAGGCGGGTCAGGGCGTCCGGGTTCGTCGTCGGGAGGACGCCGTGGCCCAGGTTGAAGATGTGGCCCTCCAGGTCCGCCGCGGCGTCCAGGACCTCGCGGGTCTTGGTCTCCACCGCCTCGGGAGTGGAGAAGAGGACCGCCGGGTCCAGGTTGCCCTGGAGCGCCTTGCCGGGGCCGACCCGCTTGACGGCTTCGTTCAGGGAGACCCGGTAGTCGACGCCCATGACGTCCGCGCCGGCCTCGCCCATGAGGCCGAGCAGCTCGCCCGTGCCCACGCCGAAGTGGATGCGCGGGACGCCGTACGAGGCGACGGACTCCAGGACCTTCGCGGAGGCGGGCATCACGGAGCGGCGGTAGTCCGCCGGGGCGAGCGCACCGACCCAGGAGTCGAAGAGCTGGATCGCGGAGGCGCCGGCCTCGATCTGCACCTTCAGGAAGGAGGAGGTGATCTCGGCGAGGCGGTCCAGCAGGTCGGCCCAGAGCTCCGGGTCCCCGTACATGAGGGCCTTGGTGTGCTCGTGGTTCTTGGACGGGCCGCCCTCGACCAGGTAGCTCGCGAGGGTGAAAGGCGCACCGGCGAAGCCGATCAACGGCGTGGAGCCGAGTTCACCCGTGAGCATGCCGATCGCCTCGGTGACGTACGAGACGTCCTCCGGGGTGAGGTCGCGCAGCTGTGCGAGGTCCTCGCGGCGGCGGATCGGCTGGGCGACGACCGGGCCGATGCCCGGCTTGATGTCCAGGTCGATGCCGATGGCCTTCAGCGGGACCACGATGTCGGAGAAGAAGATGGCCGCGTCCACGTTGTGGCGCCGGACCGGCTGCAGGGTGATCTCGGTGACCAGGTCGGGCCGCATGCAGGATTCCAGCATCTGCGTGCCCTCGCGCACCTTGCGGTACTCGGGGAGCGAGCGCCCCGCCTGTCGCATGAACCACACGGGGGTGTGCGGTACCGGCTCGCGCCGGCACGCCTTCAGGAAGGCGGAATCGTACGTCTGGCTCGGCGTGCCCGTGGGGCGGGTGTTGGCGCTCACGACTCAAATCTTCGCACGTATGAAGAAGTGCCCGGCCCGGCGCGGGTGTCCCTGCGCCGTACGGGCGCTCGTTCCGCCTAGTCTTCCCCGCATGGCTGCGGCTCAGGGACGATTTTCAGATGGCGCTGACGGTACGGACAGCGCGAAGGACAGCTCCGTCCCACTCCCGTTCCGGCGGGCGGTCGACGGCTTGAAGAAGGCGAGGCTGCGGCAGGGGATCGAGATCGACCCCACCAAACCGCCACAGAGACTGGCACCCCACGCGTACGCGCTGGAGGCTGCGGTCGTGGACGGTGACGAGGACCTGGCCGACGGCCGGCTCATCCTCCTGCACGACCCGGCCGGGCACGACGCCTGGCAGGGCACCTTCCGGCTGGTGACGCTCGTACGGGCGGAACTGGAGCCGGAGATGGCCGTGGATCCGCTCCTCCCCGAGGTGTGCTGGTCCTGGCTGACGGGGGCGCTGGACGCGCGCGGGCTGACGTACGGGGAGGCGAGCGGGACCGTCACCATGGCCGCTTCGCACTACTTCGGCGGGCTCGGAGAGCGGCGTCCGGCGACGCAGATCGAGATCAGGGCCTCGTGGACGCCGCGCGAGGGAGTGGGCGGGGTGCCGGACACCGCCGCACACCTGTCGGCATGGTGCGAACTGCTGTGCCAGATCGCGGGGCTGCCGCCGGTCGGACCGACCGAGACGGTGACCGGCGTGGTCTCGCTGCCCCAGCGGCGCGGTCCGCATCACCCTCAGGGGTAACACTGCGAGGCCACGGCCCGTACCGGCGCGCCGACCGCGCCCGGTGCCGGGTCGGATTGCCGGGGCCGGATGTCGTTACAGGGCGCCCGTTGCGGGCTTCTGATCACCCTATGATCGATCGTGCGTCCGAATTGCCCGAATTGTTACTCACCAAATCGTGATCATTCCCTAAAGCCGGGCGGGTGACGTGCCGAAGGAGTCATAGACCATCCGCACGGTTCGCACCGGCTTCCTTCCCCGAGCCGGCCGTCCCGCCACTCCCCCCCAGGAGGCCTAGGTGTCCGTTCTTCTCGAGCAGCCCGCAAGCCTGGTCGCCTACCGCCCGAACAAGCCGACGGCCATGGTCGTCGTGGCCGACCCGCGCGTGCGTTCCACCGTGACCCGCCATTTGTGGGCCCTCGGAGTTCGCGACGTGATCGAGGCTTCGTCCATCGCGGAGGCCCGTCCACGCATCGGCAGCCCGCGCGACATCTGCGTGGCCGACGTACACCTGCCCGACGGTTCCGGTCTCACCCTGCTGTCCGAGACCCGCGCCGCCGGTTGGCCGAACGGCCTGGCCCTGTCCGCCGCCGACGACATCGGCGCCGTACGCAACGCCCTCGCGGGCGGAGTGAAGGGCTACGTCGTCACCGGCACCCGGACCAACATCGGGCTCCCGTCCCGGCCCGGCGCCGCCCCCATCGGCGCTGCCGCGGCCCGTATGCACCGCCGCCCCCCGGGTGCCCCGAGCCACCCGGGCGGCTACCGAGAGCTCTCCGGCCGCGAGGTCGAGGTCCTGCGCCTCGTCGCGGAGGGCCAGTCCAACAAGGCCATCGGCGTTTCGATGGGCCTGTCCGCCCTGACCGTCAAGTCCCACCTCGCACGGATCGCCCGCAAGCTGGGCACCGGCGACCGGGCCGGGATGGTCGCCGTCGCCCTGCGGACCGGGATCATCCACTGACCCGGCCGATATCCGTCGGAGGACCCCGGGAGAACTCCCGGCGAACCCGCGGAAACGTCCGCACTTCCCCCTCGCGCCCGTCGCCGGAACGTTCCGGCGACGGGCGCGTTGCATCCACGGATACCCTTGACCGGTGACCGACGCCCAAGAAACCGCAGCAGGCCTGCGCACCACCACCGGGGGCGGCCCCCCGGACGACAAGGTTTCGTCCGACGGGCTGCCGATTCCCTTGCTAGAACCCCGTGAGGGCATCCCTCCGGTGGTCGCCGACGCGGCCGCGCTCGCCGAGGTGGTCGCGGCCTTCGCCGCGGGCACCGGACCCGTCGCCGTGGACGCCGAGCGCGCCTCCGGCTACCGCTACGGGCAGCGCGCCTACCTCGTACAGCTACGCCGCGAGGGTGCGGGCTCCGCACTGATCGACCCGGTGGGCTGCCCCGACCTCTCCTCCCTGGGCGAGGCCCTGTCCGGCACCGAGTGGATCCTGCACGCCGCCACCCAGGACCTGCCCTGCCTGCGCGAAATAGGCATGGCGCCCACCTCCCTCTTCGACACCGAGCTGGCCGGCCGACTGGCCGGCTTCCCGCGGGTCGGACTCGGCGCGATGGTCGAGGGGGTCCTCGGCTACGTGCTGGAGAAGGGCCACTCCGCCGTCGACTGGTCGACCCGTCCGCTCCCCGAGCCGTGGCTGCGCTACGCCGCGCTCGACGTGGAGCTGCTCGTGGACCTGAGGGACGCGCTGGAGAAGGAGCTGGACCGGCAGGGCAAGCTGGAATGGGCCCGCCAGGAGTTCGACGCCATCTGCGCCGCACCGCCCGCGCCGCCGCGCAAGGACCCGTGGCGCCGTACGTCCGGCATGCACAAGGTGCGCCGGCGCCGGCAGATGGCCGTGGTCCGGGAGCTGTGGGAGTCCCGGGACCGGATCGCGCAGCGACGTGACGTGTCACCGGGCAAGGTCCTGGGCGACGCCGCGATCGTCGAGGCCGCGCTCGCCATGCCGCTGAACGTGCAGGCCCTCTCCGCCCTGCCCGGCTACGGGCAGCGCATGGGCCGGCGCCAGCTCGACCAGTGGATGGCCGCCGTGGACCGGGCGAAGGCCCTGCCCGAGGCCGAGCTGCCGCTGCCGGGGGCGACCCCGGCGGGTCCGCCGCCGCCGCGCTCCTGGGCGGACAAGGACCCGGAGGCCGCGGCGCGGCTGGCTGCGGCCCGTACGGCCGTGTCCGCACTGGCGGAGGGGCTGAACCTGCCGCAGGAGAACCTGATCACTCCCGACACGGTCCGCCGACTGTGCTGGGAGCCGCCGCTGCGGCTGGAGGCCGACGCGGTGGCCGAGGCCCTGGCGGGCTACGGAGCCCGCCCGTGGCAGATCGAACAGGTGACGGACGCCCTGGTCACGGCTCTCGCCGCGACCGCGCCCGTGGCAGCGCCGGCGCCCGCGCCCGAAGACTGACCCGCACCCGCAGTTCATGGCGGAGCCCCCCGGCCCTTCGGCCGGGGGGCTCCGC
>NZ_JBHVYI010000156.1:0-11523 GCF_042880975.1 Streptomyces sp. NPDC058289 | reverse complement strand
CGTCAGAGGACCGGTCCCGATGCCGCCGAAGGCCGCGCACCGCCCGTACTTCCGCGCCGTACCGGCCGCCCTGCTGCGAGCACCGGCACGCGGCCGCCTCGAAGGGCCCGGCCGGACGTCCCCCGACGGACCTCCCGACAGCCGTACGGCCTGCGAACAGGTCCTGCGCACGGCGGCGGCCGACGCCCCGTTGATGGAGGCCCTGCACGTGGCCAGCGCCTCGCTGGCACGCCTGGTCGAGTCGAGCGCCGAGCCCGAGGCGCTGGCTTCGCGCACCGACGGCCAGTTGCGCAAGGCCGCGCTGTCCGTGGTCCGTTACGAGGCCAGGATGCGGTCCCGGTGCACCCCGTTCGGGCTGTTCGCAGGGGTGGCCCCGGTGCGCATCGGCACCTCGGCGAAGGTGTCCTGGCCGGGTCCCGCGTCCAGCCGTACCCGGGTGGATCTGGACTGGCTCTCCCGGCTGGTCCGCGAACTGGAGTCGGACCCCGCGCTGCTGCCGCACCTCAGCGTGCACGCGCACACCGGGGTGTTCCCTCGCGGCGGTCGGCTCGTCATGGCCACGCCCTCGAATCCGGGCACCAGCGCGGGCGACGCGGCCCGCAGCGAGGTGTCCGTGCGGGTCACTCCCGTGGTCACGGCCGCCCTCTACCTGGCCTCGAGCCCGGACGGCATCCGGGTGGGTGCGGCGATCGCCTCGCTCGAACGGCGCTTTCCCACGGCCCCGGCCGGTGCCGTCGCCGGACTCCTCGCCACACTGGTCCGGCAGGAGTTCCTCGTCACGAGCATGCGACCGGTACTCGACGGCAGCGATCCGCTGACCCGCCTCATCGGGGTGCTCGCCGGCGCCCAGGAATCCGCCGACGCACCGCTCCCGGTCCTGACCGGGCTACGGGAAGCGTCCGCGGCCCGGGACCGGTTCGACGCGGCCCCTCCCGGCTCGCGCCGTGCGGCGCTCGCCGACCTCGAATCCGCACTGCGCAGGCTCGGAGCGGTGCGGGAAGACGACCGGCTCGTCCACGTGGATCTGGCCCTGGGCGCCGACGTACGGCTGCCGCAGTCCGTGGCCGACGAGGCCGCCCGCTCGATGGACGTCCTGTGGAGGTTGTCGCCGCCGGGCCCCGGAATGCCGTCACTTCGCTCGTACCATCGGGACTTCATCGAGCGCTACGGCACCGACCGGGTCGTCCCGGTCCTCGAATTGCTCGACGACACGGTCGGACTGGGAGCGCCGTCGGGGTACGAGTGGCCGGCCTCCTCGCGCACCGAGGAACCGCACGCTCCGACGGAGCGGACCCGCGATCTGCTGCTCGGTCGACTGGCCGCCACGGCGCTCCGGGACAGGACCCGCGAGGTGGTCCTGGACGACGACCTCGTCGAGCGGCTCACGCGCGGCGAGCCGGACCCCGCAACGCTGCCCAGGTCCTGCGAGTTGTTCTGCACCCTGGTTGCGGACTCCGAGGAGGCGCTCGACCGCGGGGACTTCCTGCTCGTCACCGGCCCGGGGCCGGCCCCCGCCGAAGCCGGGGCGACGTTCGGGCGGTTCGCGGGACTCACCGGGGGCATCACCGAGGAACTGGCCGCCGCCGTGCACCGGGAAGTACCCGGGGCCGCGCACCTCACCGTCGCGTTCCAACCGCGTAGCGCACGGGCCCTGAACATCGCCAACAGCCCCCGTACGGCCGGACACCAAGTGACCGTGGGGCTGCCGCCGAACCCGGCCGCGACCACCGTACGGCTCGACGAGATCGGTGTCGCGGGGAACGCAGACCACCTCTACCCGGTCCACTTGCCCACCGGCCTGAGGCTGCTCCCGCACACCTCGCACGCCCTCGACCTGCGCGGACAGGCTCCGAACGCCGCCCGATTCCTGCTGGAACTGGGCCGGGACGGGACCCGGATGTGCACCCCCTGGGACTGGGGCCCGGTCAAGAGCGCTCCCTTCCTGCCCCGCGTCCGCTACGGCCGCACGGTCATCTCCCCTGCGACCTGGCGTCTCGACGAACTGCGGGAACACACCGCCCGGGGCCCGGCCGCGTGGACCGCCGCGGTGGCCGAGTGGAGGGAGCACTGGGGCGTCCCGCAGCGGATTGTACTGAGCCGCCTCGATCACCGGCTGCCCCTCGACCTGACCGACCGCTGGCACCTGGAGGTGCTCCGGGACGCGCTCACCAAGGACGCCGACCACCTCGCCACGGAGATCCCCGGGGGCGGGGAATCTCCCGGCGGCTGGCTCCGGGGCCCGGACGGACTGCCCCGGCAGGCCGAACTGGCACTGGCCTTCACCGGCGCCAACGACCCCGTGGCGCCCCTCGTCGGCCGTCCCGCAGGTCCGGCGCGCAGCGCGGGACGGCGGTCCGCGGAGGTGGGCGGCGAGTGGCTCTACGCCAAGCTCTACCTCCCCGAACGGCACGTCCCCGCCTTCCTCCGCGAACGGCTCACCCCCTTCCTTGCCGGTCTGGCCAATCTGCCCGCCGAGCACGGGGAGTTCGTGGACCGGTGGTTCTTCATCCGCTACCGGGACCAGGAGGACCACCTCCGGCTGCGTTTCCACGGGCCCACCGGGCCGCTGTGGGAGCGGCTGCTGCCGGCCCTGCGTACGGCGGTCCTCGAGTGGACCGCCGAGGGCCTGATCGGGCGGTGTGTCCTCGACGCGTACGAGCCCGAGTGGGAGCGGTACGGCGGACCGCAGGCGCAGGCGGCAGCCGAACGGTTCTTCGCCGCCGACAGCCGCCTGGCCCTCGCCCTGCCGCGGGCGGCCCGTGACCAGGGGGCCGAAGGGCTCCGTTGGGACCCGGAGACCCTCGCGGCCATGTCGATGGCCTCGATCGCGCAGGCCTTCGGTCCGCCGCCCGGCCACAGCCAGGACACCGCCCACAGCCACGACACCGCCCACAGCCACGACACCGCCCACAGCCACGACACCGCCCACAGCCACGACACCACCCACAGCCACGACACCGACACCGGCACCGGCTCAACCGCGCAGGACCGGTACGGGCCGCAGGAGCCGGGGGCCGCCTGGCTCGCCGCGGGCGCGGCGGGCCACGACCTCCCACCCGGGTTCCGCGCCGACCGGGCGCAGTGGCTGCGCCTGGTCGACCCGGTCGGCGGGTGGCCCGTGCTCGCCGAGAGCCCGGCCGGGCGAGAGGTGCTCGCCGCGCTGACCGACCAGGCCGCCCGGCTGCGCGAGTACCGCGAAGTCCTCGACACGATCGCCGACGCCGAAGAGAGCTGGTCGCCGCTGCCCCGTGTACTGGCGAGCCTCCTGCACATGACCTGCAACCGCCTGCTCGGCCCCGACCGGGATGCGGAACGGCGGGCCTACGCCGCCGCTCGCTCCTGTTTGACGGGCAACGCCGACCGAAGGAGGCACCACCGGTGACCACGGCCACCAGCCTGCTCGAGTCCGCCGTCGCACGGGTGGCGGACGCACTCGCCGATCCCGCGACGCTGGTCCGGCATCCCGGCGAGCGCGGGGAGCCGGTGTCGCTCGAAGGGAGCGCGGGCGCCGCGCTGTTCCTCGCGGAACTCGCCGGCCACGATCCGGGCCGGCTGCCGGCCGCCCACGCCCACCTGTCGGTGGCCGCGCGGGCCCTGAACGGGACCGCCAGCGCGGGGCTCTACCACGGCCCCGCCGCGGTACTGGTGGCCGCGCAGGCCTGTGCACGGCTCGGCGGGCACTATCCGCGGCTGCGCCACCAACTGACCGAACACGTTGCGGCGGAGGTGTCGGCCAAGATCGCCGCCGCACCGCCCCGTGCGGGGGTGGACTGGTCGGCGTACGACGTCATCTCCGGCGCCGCCGGCACCGGCCGGCTGCTGCTCGGCGCGGTGGTCGAAGGCGATCCTCAGGAGCGGGCCGCGGCCGAACCGGCGCTGCGGGCCCTCCTCACCCATCTCACCGCCCTGTCCCGGCCGTTGACGGTCGACGGCCACCGGGTACCCGGCTGGTGGGTGCCCAGTTCACTGCAGGCCACCCCCGCGGACCAGAAGACGTTCCCCCGCGGGGACTTCAACCTCGGTCTCGCCCACGGCATCGCGGGCCCGCTGACACTGCTGGCCCTCTGCACGGAGGCCGGGGTGACGGTGGACGGCCAACCCGCCGCCGTCCACCGGATGGGACACTGGCTCGCCGACCGGACCGACCACGACGCGCACGGCCCCTACTGGGAGCCGCGGCTGGCCTTCGACGACGAGGTCGTACGGGGCGCCGGCGGCAGCACGTCCCCCTCCGCTCACGCCGCCGCGGCCTCGGGCGGGGCCTGGTGCTACGGAGCGGTGGGCATCGCGAACGCGCTCGCCAGGGCCGCACGGCTCACCGGAGAGGCAGGCTGGCACCGCCTCGCCCTCGAGGGCGCCCGTGCGCTGCTGCGCCGTCCCGCCACCGAACACCATCTGAAGGGCCCCACCCTCTGCCACGGCCGGGCCGGCTTCCTGCAGAGCTCGTGGCGGCTGGGCCGGCTGACCGGGGACCGGGAACTGCTGGATCAGGCCGCACCGCTCGCCGAGGGGCTGGCCGCCCTGGCAGACCCGGAAGCACCCTTCGGGTTCCGCCACCTGTCGCCCGTACGGTCCGACCTGGGCTGGGACCGTACGCAGCCACTGCGCGCCGTGGACAACGGCGGGCTCCTCGAAGGGGCGGCCGGAGTCGCGGCGGCGCTCCTCTCGCAGCTGCCCGGCGGACCCGCGGCGTCCGGAGCATCCGGGGACGGCCCGCACTGGGACCGCGTACTGCTCCTGTCCTGAGCGCCGCACACGCCCGCGCCCGCACCCGCCCCGTCCGAGGAGACCCCACCATGAGCTCTGACACCCATGCGACGCCACGCGATCTCCTCGACCTGCCCCGGGGGCAGATCCTCATGGTGGGCACGGGCGCCTTCGACGTGGTGAAGATGCCGACCTGGGCGATGTGGCTACGAGTGACCTGCGGCTGGTCGGTACGGGTGTGCCTGACGGCGTCCGCCGAACTTCTCGTGTCCCGGCGGGCTCTGGCCGCCGCGGCCCAGGCGCCGGTCAGCGGGCCCGAGTGGGACACCGAGCAGGGCCGGGTGCCGCACCAGGAGCTGGCCGAGTGGGCCGACCTGGTCCTGGTGCTGCCGGCCACCGTCAACTTCATCGGGAAGTGCGCGGCGGGCATCACCGACGACCTCGCCCTGACCACGGTCATGAACACGGACGCACCCGTGGTCATCGGCCCGTCGATCCCGGCCACCGCACTGCGCCGCCCGGCGGTCCGACGGAACCTGCGCACCCTGCAGGAGGACGGCTTCTTCGTGGTGCCCCCCGCGGCGGGCACCTCCGTACACGAGGGCCGGACCACCGACGGCTGGGGGAGCGAGCTGGGGTCCGCGCTGGAGTGCGGGGCGAAGGCACTCGCCGAGCGCCGGACGGCCTGACACGCCCGCCCACGACCGCGACCAGGGTGTCCGGGCTTGTTCCGGTCGTTCGCGCGTCGGGACTCGGCAGCGTGTCAGGAGACCGTCGCCGGGGTATCCCGCAGGGTGACGTTGAAAGCCGTCCCGGGTGGGCAGCTTCGCGCCGGCCGCGTGGTCGAAGCGCGCGAAGTAGCGCCCCATCATGACGAAGTCGGCCCCCATCGCCAGTCCCAGGGCCCCGTGGTAGTCGTGCACCAGCCCGCCGTCGGAGCAGATCGGCGCGTACTCGCCGGTGCGGCGAGGAAGGTGAACGCCTCCCCGTCGACCACGTTGCCGCGTACGTGCAGGGCAAGGGGCCGTCCGAAGGCAGCCACTCAGTCGGAGCTGCGTCGTCCGCTAACGGCTGGTCAGTCCGTGTCGACGACCGTCACAGTGACCGGGGTTCCGGCTTCCACCGTGCGGCTGACGGTGCAGAGCTTGTCGTGGGAGGTTTTTACGGCGCGCGGCAGGATCGCTCGGGCCCGGTCGCCGCCTTCGCCTTCGGGGAAGCGGACGGTGAAGCCGGCCTCGAGGTCGGTCATGAGGTTTCCGCCTGCGTCCTGGGCCTTGTGTCCTTGGACGGCGACGGAGAACTCGGTGGGTTCGGCGTGCCGGGTGGTGGCGACGTCCACGTCGGCCGCCGAGCAGCCTCCGATCGCGGCGAGGAAGAGCTCGACGGGGGTGAAGCCCCCGTCGGATCCGGTGCCGAAGGTGATCGTGTCGCCGCGGGAGTTGGTCGCGGTGAACAGGCCCGGACCGGTTCGCTCGACGGTGACGGAGCGCAGGGAATCAGCAGTCATGGCATCGACGGTAGCCCCGCCCTCACACAAAAGCGCTGCCACACGGCGGAGCAGGAGGATGTACGGCCGGGCCTCACGGGGGCCAGGCTCACTTCGGGGCCGGACGCCTTCAGGGGCCTGGACGGCTGGGCTCCGGTCCGCCGCCGGCGATCTGCTCCGGATGCCACATCCAGACGTGGGGTCGGAGCAACGCTGGTCGAATCCACATGACCTCCCGACGGCCGAGGTGCGGCTGCTGATGTGCGACGAACTGACCTTGACGGAGGCGCCCGAGCGCACTCCGTCCTGCGTAGGACCTGTCGCGTCCAGGACACCCGAGAGCCCTGGAACACCACCCTCACCTGCGGAAACCTTGATCACGTCAGCCCAACGCCGCACCACTCGGTGGCAACGGCGCCACCGGCCTTCGGGTCCGGCATGACGCCCCCCGGCCCCGCCGAGCCCCGACGGTCCCAGTCCCTCCTGGACCGGTCGAGATCCTTCACGGCAGTCCGCTACACCGCGCCCGCCTCGAAGTCCTCTTCGAAGTAGCTGTCGTGCCGCACTCGGAACTCCTTGAGTTCCTCGCTCCCGCGCTGCGACATCTCCGCGACCCTTTCGAAGAACTCCTCGCGCGGGGCGCCCGGCGAAAAGAGCATGAGCATCGACATGGGCTCGTCCGTCACGTTCTCGAAGGCGTGCAGGCCACCGACCGGCACGTACAGGAAGTCACCGGCGCGCCCCGTCACCCACTTCTCGCCGTTGAAGAGTTCCAGCTGCCCGGAGAGGACGTAAAAGGACTCCGACATCGCCTTGTGGAAGTGGGTCTTGGCGCCGGCCGCCCGTGCTGCCAAATCCACCTTGTAGAGGCCGTACTCGCCGCCGGTCGACTCGTGCGTGGCGAGGTAGCGGTAAGCGTCACCGCCGGGCGAGATGAGGTCCGGCGGGGTGTCGGCGGTACGGAACGACGCGTTCACCTCGCCCTTGTCTCCGTGGTAGCGGGGCTCGGGGTACTGCAGGTGCTCCGGGTACGACATCGTGCTCTCCTGTCGTTCGGTTTGGGCATACTGGCTCTGCTTGGACGGCCAGAAGGTTGATCACCGCGCAGGCGTGAGGGGTTCGCGCTCGCCTTCTCGTACCTGTCGCCCGACGCTGCCGGGCAGTTGCTCAGGCTTCCACGAGATCGGAAGGACCGGTCTCGAAGAGGGTGGCGTTCGCCCTGGAGCTCGACTGCCGCAAAGCCTTGAGCTCCTGATAGTCGGGGGAGTCGTACCAGCCCCGGGCGGCGGCCAGGTCGGGGAACTCGATGAGGACGGGGTAGGTCAGCATCGGCTCTCCCTCCACCGAGTCGATTTGGCCCCCGACGGCGAGGTAGCGACCGCCGTGGCGCTCCACCACCGTGCGCACGCGCCGGGCGTACTCCGACAGCTTGGCCGGGTCGGTGACCTCGATGTTGTCGAACAGGGCGTACGCGGTCATGTAAATCTCCTCGCGACTGTGACAACATCGTCCCGTTCGGGACAGTCCCGAAGTTACTACCGATCGGGACAGTCCCGCAAGGGGATTCGTGTGCGGCAGGGCGGCGAAGGCGAAGGCGATGACGATGGATGAAACGGTGGAAGAAGCGACCGTCGACGCGATGGACGAGCTCTTCGGCGACCCCCGCTGGGAGGCCTACGGGATGCTGCGCGAGGCGTACCTGGCCGTGACCAGGCGCATCGACGCGGAGGTCAGCCCGGGCGGCGACCTGGAAGCGTCGATCTCGGACCTGCTGTTCCGCCTCGCACGCACCCCCGGGCACGCTCTGCGCACCGTTGACATCACGCGAGCACTCGCGACCAGCACGACGCGAACCACGCGCCTACTGGACGCGGCCGAGAAGCGCGGACTGGTGACGCGGGGGGCCCATCCGTCCGACCGGCGCGTCACTCTCGTCACGCCGACCCCGGAGGGTCTCCAGGAGGCGGGCGAGCGGGGGAGCGTGGCCCTGGCGTCGACCCAACGGCACGTTCACGACGTGCTGACAGCCGAAGAGATCGCCGTGATGGTTCCGATCCTGAGGAAGATCCGCGACGCCAACCAATGACAGGCCGCCGATCGGCCGCGAGTTGACCTACTGCGCACAAGCGAGGGGAGGGCGTGCGTGGCCGGTACTCCAAATGCCTCCCTGGCGAAAAAGTACAGAACAGGCTACTGAGAATGTCCTTCTTCATTCCCGACTTCGATGATTCCGTCGTCGTACGCGCTGCCGACGCCGAGCTCATCGGGGACGGCGCCCCGGTCCAGAACCACCTGCTCGTGGACAGCGCCCAGGTGGGTGGCGCGCTCTCGACCATGCGCGTGACTCTGGCCAAGGGCGCGAACGGGGCTCGTCCGCACCATCACCGCAAGTCCGCAGAGATGTTCTACGTCCTCGACGGCACCGCGCAGCTGCTCGCCGGCGACCAGGTCGTGACGGCCGAGCGCGGCGACGTGGTCGTGGTACCGCCCGGTCAGCAGCACGCCTTCTCCGCCGCCCCGGGCGAGATCGCCGACATGCTCGTCATCATCACGCCGGGCGTCGAGCGCTTCGAGTACTTCCGGCACCTGGAGCGGATCCGGTACGGGAAGGTCCCGCCCGAGAGCCTTCTGGAGGTGCAGGAGTTGTACGACTCCTACTTCGGCACCAGCGCGCTCTGGGAGTCCTCGCGCAACGGGTGACGGCGACGGGGCCTGACGGTCTGCAGCACCCTCCTGGGCGTCGTCCGAAGAGCTCGGCCGCCCCGTGGTGCGCGGCGCGTACCTCGCGGTCGACGATGCGCCCGGGCCCACCATGGCCGGCAAGGTGCTGGTGGCGCCGAAGGCTCACATCGAGCACGTGGTCCGGGACATGGACGAGACAGCGTTCAGCAGTCTCATGCTCGTGGTGCGCAAGGTGGCGTTGGCCGTCGAGGCCGTCTTCGCCCCGGAGGGAACCAACCGAGCCAGCCGATAGCGCTGACGCCTTGCACGAACGTGTCGGCGACGATCTGGCCGAAGACGAACCAGACCGTCAGTGCCATCAGGTGCCCGGCGTCGTGGACGAGAGCCAGGTTGTCGCCACCCGCGGCATGTGCGGCGGAGGCGTACCGCAGGCCGGTGGTGAAGGCCGCGACGAATCTGTTCCCGCCGACCAGCACGGCGGCCGCGTAGGTCAGGAACGGGCGTGCCAGGGTGGCGAGCCCCAGGCTGGTGGGTTTGGCCCAGCCGGTGTCCAGGGTCTGGCGGACCAGCCTGGATGCCGGCAGGCCTAGGGCCTGTCCGCAATGTCAGGTGGGGAGCCAGAGTCGTAGGCAGGCGAGGGTGACGAGGGCTTTGTAGTGGCGGGCTCGTTTGTCGTAGCGGGTGGCGAGGGCTTTGTTCTGCTTGAGCCGGTTGAAGCAGCGTTCGACGACGTTGCGGCGCCGGTAAATGGCGCGGTCGAGACGGCACAGGCTCTCGCCTCGTCGCAGGCGGCCGTTGATCTGGTCGACGCGTTCGGGAATGGTGCAGGCGATGCCGCGTTTCCGCAGGTAGGCGCGGATCTTGCGGGAGCTGTAGCCCTTGTCGCCGACCACTCGCTCGGGTCGGGTGCGGGGTCGGCCTGGCCCGGACCGTTTGATGCGGATGCGGGCCATGACCGGCTCGAACTGGGTGCAGTCGTTGATGTTCCCGCCGGTGATCGTGAACGCGAGGGGCCGGCCTTGTCCGTCGCAGGCGAGGTGGATTTTGGTGCTCAGTCCGCCGCGGGAACGTCCGAGTGCCTCGCCCGGCCAGGTCCCCCTTTTCGGGCCCCGGCGGCGTGCTGGCGGGCCCGCACGACCGTCGAGTCGACGCAGACGATCGACCAGTCGACCTCGCCGATCGCATCGGAGTGCTGCTGGACGTGGGCCAGGAGCCGGTCCCAGGTTCCGTCCGCCGACCAGCGGCGGAACCGTTCATAGACCGTCTTCCACGGCCCATACCGCTCGGGCAGGTCCCGCCAGGCAGCCCCGGTGGACAGCTTCCACAGGATCCCGTTGAGGACCTGCCGGCGGTCCCGCACCGGACGGCCCATCCGGGGAGGAGCCAGCAGCGGCCCGATCACTTCCCAGGCCTGATCAGTCAGTTCATGACGTCGCACCACGAACGGCCTAACGACCGACCGACATTGCGGACACGCCCTAGGGCCGTGCCGACGGCCAGGGCGAGCGGCGGCCCACACTGCGTGCACTCCGCTCGGTCTCGGGGCTCCAGCCCGCCGCCCCCGGCCACGTCACTCGATCAGCAGCGGGTTGACCAGGCGGACGTTGTCCTGGTCCAGGCCGGCCCGCCGCAGGTGGGCGCTGGGCGCCATTCCGGCGGCGGGACCTGGCCGAGCGGCTAGATCACGGACGGGATCGGGTAGGGCAGGTCCGTGCTCTCCCTACCGGATTTCACCCCTGCCCTGCACGATCGATTCGCCACCGACGGCTACCTTCCACTGCCCGCTCTGGTGTCGCCGGACGCGCTGTCCGTCCTGGACGGCGAGGTCCGCAGGCTGGAGAAGCTCGCCGTGCGGCGGGACTTCTCCATGGAGTGCATGGACGACTCGCCCCGCCACATGACGACCCTCGGCGGCCACGTCATCGCCGAGGAGTCCGAGCTGATCGCGGGGCTGTACGGCGACAAGAGCCTGCTTCGCCTGCTCGGCCGGATCGCAGCCATCGCGGCAGTTCCGGTACGGGACCCCCTCGAAAGACACGTGATCAACATCCTCCACCAGCAGGGCGACACCCACGGCGCGCACACGGACGACTATCCGCTGGCCCTGGTCGTGTTCACCGAAGCGCCGGCCGACCCCGGCGACGGCGGTCTACTGGAGTACGCCCCCCACACCGCCGGACGGTGCTCCCACCGGCCAACCCCGCCGGCTTCGATTTCCTCCATGCGGAGCACTCAGATTCCTCATCGAGAGATACGCAGAAATCTATGCCGGCTGGAGTAGACATTGGGCCGCGGTCTGGTTATGGTTTCTCTCGTAGCCAGAGAGACCGAAGGGCCTGGCAGAGACGAACTGCCGGGCAGCAGTACACGAAGTACAAGTAGTTGCAGTTCAGCAGTGCGGTGCGGTCGTGGAGTGTCGAAGCCACAGCTTGTGCAGGATGGCGACGGGACTGACGCCCGGACCGGGTGGCCCGCAGTGATCAGGGGCCGCCATGAGCGGTACGCAGTTAACGCAGGTGGAAGTACCCAGCAGTGAAGTTCGGTAAGAGCGGTACCTCGGTGAAGGCGTCGGCTGCGGGCGCGCGCACCGGGAAGTTCGGCAGTGGGGTTCCAAGCCAGAGCAGACGCACGATGGGCGACGGGGCTGG
>NZ_JBHVYI010000155.1:0-11877 GCF_042880975.1 Streptomyces sp. NPDC058289 | reverse complement strand
ACCTGCCCCCCCCGGGGGCCCCCCCCCCCCCCCCCCCCGGGGGGGGGGGCGCCCCCCCCGGCCGTGTGCTCGAAGTCCTCCTGCGCCACCTGTGCGCGGACCTCCTCGCCCACACTCCGAACGGCCTCTTGGGCGACGACGCGGCGATGGTGGCCATCGAGCGCGTCGGCCGGCCGACCTGAGCGGGGACCCGTCGGCGGACGGGCCCCCGCGGCGACTCAGCCGCCGTCGCGGACCGCGACGATGCCGTTGAAGACGCCGACGTAGGCCGTCCCGTCGGGGCCCAGCGTGATCGGGGCCCAATTGTTGTCGTACAGCGGGCCGGTGCCGGTCAGCTGCCGCCAGCGGCGCTCACCGGTGCGGAAGTCGACGGCCGTGAGGTACCAGGCGTCGATCCCCCAGAAGTTCGGCTCCTTCTCGTAGAAGTAGAGCAGCCCGTTCGCGGTGGAGAGCTTGGGGACCACGGAGGGCGAGCGGATCGCGCTCTGCCAGACCGTGTCGCAGCCGCTGCCGTCGGCTCGGACGTCGATGCGGCTGACGCCGCCCACGACCGACTTGCCGAGGACCAGCGACGTGACGTTCTCGTAGCCGTAGTTGTTCTCGACGACGATGCTGTTGCCCCAGGTGATCAGGGAGTTGTCGGTGGTCGAGGCGCCCGATCCGAAGACCGGGACCTTGCACACCAGCCGCTGCCCCTCGGGCACGTCCAGGCCCCGCTTGAAGACCAGGACGTTCATCCGGTCGTCTGCGTTGTCGGTGATCGCGACGTAGCCGTTGCCGAAGAGGTCCGGGGTGGTGCCCGAGCCCTGGTTGACCGAGCCGGGCTTGGTTCCCGTACCGCGGTCGTAGGTCTGGCGCCACTGCACGACGGGGGCGCCGTCGGCGGAGGCGGCGAAGCTGTACAGCGCGTGGTCGGTGACGATGGAGACCCCGTCCTCGCCGACCGAGAAGGAGTTCTGGATCTCCTCCCCCGCCAGTCGGATCGAGCGGATCACGGAAGTCGCCGGGTCCACGGTGCCGACGCGGCCCTGGCGGGTGACCCACCAGATGCGGCCGTTCCAGTCGGGCATCACCGAGGTGACCGGGTCACAGGTGCCGGTGGGCCACAGGTTGGTCCAGTCGACGCAGTCGTGCGGGACCTGGCCGGTGAGGTCCCAGTCGTTGTCCACCTCGAACGTCCAGGATCCGTCCGGCTTCTGTACGTGCGAGAGCCTCAGGATGTGCTGGCGGGAGTCGGCCAGCACCGCCCGGTCCTGGTTGTCGAGGTAGAAGTAGGCGCCGCCCGAGGTGTCCTTGAAGATCTTCGAGAAGTCGAGCGAGGTGATCGCCTGGACCGTCGAGGAACGCTGCGGGAGCTGGTACTCCGCGAGCGTGGCGAGCGTACGGGGCTCCAGCAGTTTGACCTTGAAGCCGCCGAAGGTGCCGCACACCGTGACCAGCCGGCCGCCCGAGTCGAAGGTGGCGGTGGCGCATTCGCCGCCGAGGGCGGCGATCTTCTCGCTGGTCACCTTCGGGTTCTTGCCGAGCGGTCCGGACCAGGGCGAGGTGGCGCTGCCCGCCGCGTCGGAGTGCATGCCGCTGCGGCCGTTGGGCGCGAGGAAGGGGTGCTGCGGCGGCGCTTCGCCGGGCAGCGGCGCCGCCGCGGCCGGGGCGCCGTCGTAATGGCTGACCAGGCGGTGGCCCGGGGCCAGGGGTATCTCCTCGGCGGCGGCCGGCGAGACCCCGTACAACAGCGCACATGCGGCGAGAGCGGGTGCCACGGCGCAGTTCAGCGCTCTTCGGAACATCCGGACTTCCTCCCTTGTCCTCAGTTTTATTGACATTGCGTCTGACATCGCGCCGGGGCCAGACGCTAGATCGCACTGCCTGAGGAGTCCATGGAAGAGCCGGATGATTCACGAAGGCGCAACAGTTGATCAACTCGCCTTCGGAGAAGGACGGGTGCCGGGTGCGGGATGCAGGTGGCGGGGACCGGTCAGGGCTTGAATCCGCTGACCACGTTCGCCGTGGCCGAGACCCCGTTGTGGATGGTCTGCGCGAGGCTGCTGCTCGCGAGGTAGAAGCCGAGCAGGACGCAGACGAGCGCGTGCGACAGCTTGAGGCCGCCACCGCGCAGGAAGATCCACGCGAGGACGAGGAGCAGGACGAGGACGGAGAGGGAGATCACCATCGGAACACCTCCTTACGCGCCGCCATGGTGGCGCAGCAGGAGGGCCCTTCGGGCGAAACTCGTGTCCGCCAAACGGGTGTTGACGGTCAGTGACCGGCGTTCAGTCCTTGACGATCTCGTCCCAGTGGGCCGTTCGCGCGCACCAGCGTCCGAGCAGCACGGCATCGTGCCCCACCGCCAACAGGCCCGCGCCGGACTCCGCCCGGTACTCCTCCACTACGCCGACCAGCGCGGCGGTGGTCGACGCGTCGAGCATGGCGGTCATCTCGTCGCACACCAGCCAGCGCGGCCGCAGCACCAAGGCCCGTGCCACACAGGCACGTTGCAGCTGCCCGTCGCTGACCTCGTGGGGGCGTCGGCCGAGCAGGTCGGCGCCCAGGCCGACCCGGTCCGCCAACGCGGGTACGGTGGCGTCGATTTCGCCACGTCGGCCCGTCGCCCGGAGCGGTTCGGCGACGAGCTCGCGCAGCGTGAGCCTGGGGTCCGCCGCCAGCCGGGGCTGCTGGAACACCATGCCGACCGAGGTGCGCAGGGCGCGCGGCGCCCGGTGCCGGAAGCCGGCCACGGCGCGGCCGTCGAAGGCCACGGTCCCCCGGTCGGGCCGGTGCAGCAGTGCGGCGACCCTGGCCAGGGTGGACTTGCCGCAGCCACTGGGACCGAGCAGTCCGAGGGACTCGCCGGGGCGAAGGCTCAGGTGGGCGCCGCGCACCACGGGGGTGCGGCGGTCGTAGCCGGCGGTGATGCCGGTGAGCTCAAGCATGGTGGCAGGCCACCCCTTCGGTGAGCGGGGGCCGCTCGGCCCGGCAGCGGGAATCGGCGCGCGGACAGCGGGCGGCGAAGGCGCAGCCGGGCGGGAGCGCGCCGAGTTCGGGCGGGGCGCCCTGGATGGGGGTGAAGGCCCGCTCGGGGAGGGCGTCGAGGAGTCCGCGCGCGTAGGGGTGGCGGGGGCCCGGAACGCCGAAGAAGGCTCCGGCGGGGGCCGTTTCCACGATGCGTCCCGCGTACATGACGGCCACGGTGTCGGCGATGCGGTGGGCCGCGGCGAGGTCGTGCGTGATCATCAGCAGCGCCCGGCCGGCCTCCCGGGTGTGGGCGCGCAGCTCGTCGACCGTGCGGTCGACGAGGTCCCGGTCGAGGCCGGTGGTCGGCTCGTCGGCGAGCAGCAGGGGCGCGTCGCCGATCAGCGCGAGCGCGGTGGCGGCGCGCTGGGCGAGGCCGCCGGAGAGTTCGTGGGGATGGCGGTCGAGGTGGGTGGCGGGGAAGGACGCCCGCTCGGCCGCCGCTTCGGCGGCTTCCCGCAGCTGCGCCCCGGGCCGTCCGGCGGCCCCGGTCAGTTCGCGGACCGTTTCCTCCAGGTGGGAGCGGATGGTGCGGACCGGGGTGAGGTGCGCGGCGGGGCTCTGCGGTACCAGGGCGACCCGGCGGCCCCGGACGGTCCGCGCGAGGGTGCGCTCGTCGAGGGCGAGCAGGTCGGTCCCGTCGGCGAGCCGGGCCGAGCCTGCGGTCTCCGCGTTGCCCGGGAGCAGGCCGAGGAGGGCGGAGGCGAGGACGGACTTGCCGCAGCCGCTCTCGCCGACGAGGGCGAGGCATTCGCCGGGGGCCAGGGCGAGGGTGGCGTCGGTGACGGCCGCGACGTACCGGCCGCCGCGCATCCGGAAGCGCACGGAGAGCCGGTCCAGGGCGAGCACGGGCCGGGCGAGCTCCGGCGCGGACACGGACGCCGACGCCGGCTTCGATTCCGAAGGGTCCGAGGGGACGGGGGTCTTCACAGGGTCAGCTCCGAGCGGCGGCGAGGGTTGAGGCGCTCGCGCCAAGCGCCGGCGAGGCCGGCGATCGCCAGGGTCGGGACGATCAGGAGGAGCCCGGGGAAGAGCGTGGGCCACCAGTCGCCGGCGAGCAGCGAACCGCGGGCCGTCTGGACCAGATTGCCCAGGCTCGCCTGGTGCGCCGGCAGGCCGAGGCCGAGGAAGGACAGGGCCGACTCGTGCCACATGGCGTGCGGGACCATCAGCACGGCGGCGAGCCCGGCCTGCGGCAGGACTCCGGGCACGAGGTGGCGTACGGTCACCCGCCACCGCGAGGCGCCGCCCGAGACGGCCGCGTCCAGATGGGGCCGCGAGCGCAGCGAGAGCACCTCCGCACGGACGATGCGGGCCGTGGACAGCCAGTGGGTCAGCGCCACGGAGACGACCACCGGCCAGACCCCCGGCCGGAACATCGCCACGATGAAGATGCCGAGCAGCAGGTGCGGGACCGAGGACAGCGCATCGACCACGCGCATGAGGCAGCGGTCCGGCCACCCGCCGAGCGCTCCGGCGAGCGCGCCGACCGCGGTGCCGAGGACGGTGGCGACCAGCGCCGCCACCAGCCCGACCAGCAGCGAGACGCGCAGCCCGTACACGCAACGCAGCAGCAGGTCGCGGCCCACGTCGTCGGTGCCGAAGGGGTGGGCCCAGGAGGGTGGCAGGAGCTTTGCCGACAAGTCGACCGCCTGCTGGTCGAGTTGGACCAGCGGCGGCACGAGCAGCACCGCCAGTGCGATCAGTACGAAGATCACCGCCGAGGTCCGCACCCGCAGGGTCCGGGTGGAGCTCCGGTCGCGGCCGCGGGAACGCCAGAGCCGTGCTCCGGTGGCGTCAGCCGCGTCGGTGATGTCAGCCGTGTCGGTCGTGTCGGTCGTCGTGTCAGCCATGTCGGTCGTCGTGTCAGCCATCGAAGCCCACCCTCGGGTCCGCCAGTCCGTACAGCAGGTCGGACAGCAGGTTTCCGGCCAGCACGGCCGCCGTGGCCAGCACCGTCAGCGCGGCCAGCAGCGGGAAGTCCACCGAGGTCGCGGCCTGCACGGTGGCCGCGGCGATGCCGGGCCAGCTGAAGACGGTCTCCACCAGGAGCGCGCCGGTGATCAGCTCCGGCACCCGCGACCCGATCAGGGTCAGCATCGGGAGCATGCCCGAGCGCAGCCCGTGGCCGAGCAGCACCCGCCGCTCCCCCAGGCCCCGCGCGCGGGCGCCCCGTACGGGATCCTCCTCCAGCGCATCGGCCACGCCCTGCCGGACGTACAGGAAGAACCAAGGCAGTTGGGAGATGCCGAGGACCAGCGCGGGCAGCACCAGGTGGCGGGCCACCTGCCCGGCGGTGACCACGTCGCTGCCCGCGTCGGTGAGGCCGCCGGACGGCAGCACGCCCAGGCGCACCGAGAAGAACCAGATGGCCAGCAGGCCCAGCCAGAAGGCGGGGGCCGCTTCGAGGGCGTACGCGAGCCCGGAGACGGCCCGGTCCAGGCGCCCGCCCTGCCGGCGTGCGGCCAGGACGCCGAGTCCGGTGCCCAACAGGACGGCGAAGGCGAAGGCGCACACCGCGAGCAGGGCCGACCAGCCGAGCCGCTCCGCGATGACGTCGGAGACGGGCTGACGCATCACGGCGGAGGTGCCGAGGTCGCCGGTCAGCGCCGAGGTGAGCCACTCCCACCAGTGCGCGAGCAGGGGCTGGTCGGCGCCGAGGTTGGCCCGCAGCTGGTCGAGCCCGGCCTGGGAGGCGGTGAGCCCGGCCGTGCCGGCGTAGGCCTTGACGGGGTCGAAGGGCGACAGCTCGGCGACCGCGAACACCCCGAAGGTCACGACGAGGAGCACCGGCCCGGCGAACAGGGTCCGCCGCCCCGCCATGCGCACCATCGGCCCCCACGGGAGACGGTGGAGACGGTGGAGACGGCTCACTTCTGCTTCGGCTTCCAGCTCTCGACGTTCCACCAGGGGCCGGTTCCGAGGCCGTGGTCGTGCGGCTCGATCTGGGTGGAGGGGCCGTCCCACCGATCGGCCACGACGTAGAGGTGGTCGATGTGGGTGAGGTAGACGTAGCCCGGGTTCTTGACGAGCTCGCGCTGGACCGTGTCGTACGCGGCCCTGCGCACGGCCGGGTCCGCGCTGCGGCGGCCCTCGAGCAGGGCCTTGTCGACGGCCGGGTTGTCGTACCGGGCCATGTTGTTGAAGCCGTCGCCCGCGAGCGCGGAGTTCAGCGTCAGGTACTGGTCGAAGTCCGGGTCGGCCGGGGAGCCGCCGCCCGCGAGGACGGCGTCGGTGCGCATCCGGGGCTCGATGACCTCCCAACTGCCGGACTCGGTGGTGACCTGGATGCCGGCCTTCTTGGCGTCGGAGGCGAAGGCGAGGGCGTGGTCCTGGCGGATCTTGTCGCCGGAGGTGTACCAGAGCGGGAAGGCGGCGCGGACCCCGTTCTTGGCGCGGATGCCGTCGGCGCCGCGGATCCAGCCGGCGTCGTCGAGGATCTTCTCGGCCCGGGCGAGGTCGTACGGGCGCTCGGTGCCGGCGGTGAACCACGGGCTGCCGGTCGGGACGGGGCCGTAGGCGGCCTTGCCCGCGCCTTCCAGGAGCTTGTCGACCATCGTGGTGCGGTCCACGGCGATGTCGAGGGCCTGGCGGACGGCCGTGTCACCGGTGACGGGGTGCTCGGTCGGCAGGGTGACGTTGCGGTAGTCGAAGGTCTTGGCGGCATGGGTCTTCCACGCCTTGTCGGCCCGATCGGCCTTGCCGCCCTTGCCGCCCTTGTCGACCGCGAACCCCTTGGCCAGGTTCGGCGGGAGGACGGCCCCGTCCAGCTCGCCGGAGCGCAGCCGGGTGGCGCGCACGTCGTCGTCCTTGATGACCGCCATGGTGAACTTCTTCACCGCGGGCTCGCCGCCCCAGTAGGTCTGGTTGGCCTTGAAGCTCAGCTTCTCGCCCTTGGACCAGGCGGTGAGCACGTACGGTCCGGTGCCGACGGGCTTGGTGGTGAACTCGCCGCTGTTGACGTCCTGTCCGCCCGCGAGGTGCTCGGGGGCGATGGGCAGGACGGTCCGCTCGGCGAAGGGGGCGTAGGGGTACTTCAGGGTGAAGACGACGGCGTCGTCGCCCTGCGCCGTGACGTCCGCGATCGCGTCGAGCTCGGACTTGGACGCGTTGTTCGTCTTCGCGTCGAGGATCGTCCGGTAGGTGAAGACGACGTCCTTGGCGCCGAAGGGCCGGCCGTCGCTGAACCGCACGCCCCGGCGGAGTGCGTAGGTGTACGTGATCCCGTCGGCGGAGACCTGCGGGAGGGCCTCGGCCAGTGCGGGCTTGAGCTTCATGTCCGCGTCGCGCGCCAGCAGTCCGTCGAAGATCTTCGAGTTGCCGTCCTTGCCGTAGCCCAGCAGCGGGCTGAGGCTCTCCGGCTCGGTGGCTATGCCGACCACGGCGGAGTCGGCGGCCCCGGCGCCCGCCGCGGCACCTCCCCCGGGGTTCGAGCAGGCCGCCGCGCCCGTGACGATCACCGCGGCCGCGGTCGCCCCGGCCATTCCCCGTACGGTCCGGGCCTTCATCTGGTGCACTTCCTTCGTTATTGCAAAGAGGTCGCAATAATGCCAGACGGGGGCGGGAGCGCACGAACCGGGCGCCGTCGACGGGAAGGGGTCGCGCAGGGGTCTTGCCCGGCCGCCGCGGAGCATGCCATATATGTCTAGACCTTTCCGAGGAGCCGGAAGAAGAGGGCGCCCCCGCCGTGCACGACCCCGCACCCAGCACCGCGCCGCATCCCCCGCGCCACTTCCGGCGGCCCTCCGTACGCGGAACAACTCCTGTCCTCGCTCTGGCCCTTGCGGCCGTGCTGACTGCGTGCGGAGCCTCCGACACCACGCCCCCGGCGGCCCCGGCCGGACTCACGGCCCAGGCCGGCAGCGCCACCACCGTGCACGTCATGTGGCAGTCGCCCGCGCCCTCCGACGGAGTGACCTCCTTCCTCGTCTTCCGGGCGGACCGCCTGGTGCGTGAACTGCCCGCCGACAAGACGATGACGGACATCACCGGCCTCGCCCCGCAGACGGCCTACGCGTTCACGGTCCGCGCCCGGGACGCCGCCGGGAACACCTCCCCGGCCGGTGCGACGGCTTCGGCCACCACCCCCGCGGCCAAGGCCGAGGACCGGCTGGCCCCGACCGCCCCGCCGCGCGTGGACGGGCAGGCCCTCGGGCCCACCTCCGCCCGGCTGACCTGGGCCGCGGCCACCGATGACACGGGCGTCACCGCGTACGACGTCTACCAGGGCGACGCCCGCATCCACACGGTCGGCCCCGGCGTCACCACGACGGTCCTGGAGGACCTCCGGCCCGACAGCGTGTACACCTTCACCGTCCGGGCCCGCGACGGCGCCGACAACTCCTCCCCCGACGGCCCCGCCGCCGACGTGACCACCCCGCCCGGGCCCGGGCAGCGGACCGGCACCGCCCCGGCCGATTTCAGCGCGACCGCCTCACCGGGCGCGGTGACCCTCGCCTGGACCGCCCCGGCGACCGGGCGGGAGACCAGCGAGTACGAGCTCTATGTCAACGGCCGCCCCACCACCGTCATCCAGTTCGGCGCGGGCGCCGTCCCGGCCGGCCGGGCGGAGCACCGGCTCACGGTCGCCGAACCGCCCGGAACCGTATGGGCCGTGAAGCTCCGGGCCCGGCTGCCCGACGGCACCTGGGGGGCCTTCTCCGCCGAACTGCGGGTCGTGCTGGCCTCCTGAACCCCGTGCGGTGGAGCAGTTCCTGACAACCTGTTCGTTTTGATCTGGCCCGAACGGCACTACGGCGAAAGAAGATCGCGCAGAATACTCCCGTGTTCGGTGAGTACTCGGTCAACAACAATCAGGCAGATTCCGCGGACGGCGATCCTGCGCCAGACTCTGGCGCCGTGCCGGGAAACCTGCCGCCGGAAACGGCGAGCTTCGTGGGCCGTGAGCGTGAACTCGGCCTCCTGTCCGACCTGCTGCGCGAGCGGCGGCTCGTGACGCTCACGGGCGTCGGCGGCGTCGGCAAGTCCAGGCTGGCCCTGCGGGCCGCCGCCGACCCCCGCCAGCGCAGGCCCGACGGGGTGTGGTGGGTCGAGCTCTCCCCGCTGCGCGACGTCGACCTGCTCACGGCCACCGTCGCGCACGCCATCGGCTTCGCCCACCAGTCCCCGCGCCCCCTGGACGAGGAACTGTGCGCGTGGATGGCCGACAAGGAGCTGCTGATCGTCCTCGACACGTGCGAGCACCTGGTGGCCGCCTGCCGGCACCTGGTGGGCGAACTCCTGCAGTCCGCACCGGGCCTGACGGTGCTGATCACCACCCGCGAGCCGCTCCGCACGCCCGGGGAGCACCTCGTCGAGGTCAGCCCGCTGCCCAGCGACGGACCCGAGAGCGACGCCCTGGCCCTGTTCCGGGCCCGCGCCCTCGCCGTCACCCCCCACGCCGCGTCCGCCTTCGCCGACCCGGACCGGGCGGCCCTCGCCGCGGACATCTGCCGCCGCCTGGACGGGATCCCCCTCGCCCTCGAACTGGCCGGCGCCCGGATGCGGCTCTGGAGCCTGGAGCAGATGGCGCAGCGCCTCGAAGGCCGCTTCGACCTGCTCTCCGGCACCACCACCGCCAGGCTCCCCCGGCACCAGACGATGCGCACCGCCATCGGCTGGAGCCACGAGCTGTGCGAACCGGTCGAGCGGCTGCTGTGGGCCCGACTCTCGGTCTTCACCGGGGACTTCGACGTCGCCGCGGCGCGCGCGGTGTGCTCGGGCGGCCCCCTGCCCGCCGCGCGGGTGGAGCGGGTGCTGGCGGGCCTGGTGGCGAAGTCGGTGGTCCGCTGCAGCCGGGAACGGGGCGCGGGCGCCCGCTACCGGCTGCTGGACACGATCCGCGAGTACGGACAGGACTGGCTGGCGGAACTCGGCGAGGAGCGGATCGTCGCCGACCGGCACGCCCACTGGTACGCCGCGCTCTCGAAGGCCGCCGATCCGGGGTGGATGGGGCCCGGCCAGGTGGACTGGTACCGCAGGATGACCGCCGAGCACGCGCAGCTGCGCACCGCCCTGGAGCACCTGCTCCGCACGGATCCGACGGCGGCCCTGGAGACGGCCGGCGCGCTCTGGTTCTTCTGGTTCTCGTGCGGCCACGTCAACGAGGGCCGGTCCTTCCTGGAACGGGCCCTGAGCAGGGGCCCGCGCTCGGGGGCCGCGTACGTACAGGCCCTGTGGGCCCTGGGGCTCACCACGCTGCTCCAGGGCGACCTGGCCACGGCCGAGGAGCTCGGCAAGGCGTGCACCGGCGCCGCGGCCGCGCTGGCCGACCCGGAGCCGGAGCTGCGCGCCGCGTACCTGCACGCGGTGTCGGTGCTGATGCCGGGCGATCCCGTACGGGCCCTGGCGCTCGCCGGCCCCCGGGCGCGCGGGGGCCACGGCGGGAGACCCAGCGGCGTGGGCTGGCTGCTGTGCCGGCTGGCCACCGGCTACGCGCTGTGCGACCTCGGGCGCTTCGAGGAGGCCGAGCGGGAGGCGCGGGGCCTGCGCGAGGCCTGCGCGGAGCTGGGCGAGCGCTGGCTGCGGGCGTACGCGGACTACATCCTGGCCGTGGCGGCGTTCGGGCTCGGCCACCACGGGGAGGCGGCACGGCACGCGCGGGCGATGCTGTCGGGCAAACGGCTGCTGGGCGACCGCTTCGGGATCGCGCTCGGTCTCGACCTGCTGGCGGCGGCGGTGGCGGCCCTGGGAGACGGCGAGCTGGCGGCCCGGCTGCTGGGCACGGGGCACGCCTGGTGGCGCACGGTGGGCCGGCCGCAGATGGGATCCCCTTCGCTCACGGCCGTGCGCGACCAGGGCGAACGGCAGGCCAGGGCGGCGATCGGCGACGAGGCGTACGAGAGCGCCTTCCTGGGCGGTGCGGCGGCGTCCACCGGCTGAGGCCCACCCCGTGCAGGGGCCGGGCCGGTGGCGCCGTGACGTAACTCCTGGGCTCCCGTCAGTACGGGAGGGGTCTGCCCGACGGTGTGCGCAGATCCAGGTCTCGGGGTGCGGGCTTGGGAACGGGCTTTCGGATCAGCTGCTGGCGCATGCTGCCTCCTCGCTCAGACCAGGGCCGGGCGGCGGGGTTCCACCGTGCGGCCGTCGGGGAGCAGTTCACCTGTGTCGTCGAATACCACGGCGCCGTTGCAGAGCAGGTTCCAGCCCTGTTCGGGGTGGAAGGCCACGGTGCGTGCGGCGTCATGGTCGACGCTGTCGGCGGACGGGCAGGGGGGCTGGTGGGAGCACATGGCGCACCTCCTCGCAGAGTGGGGCGGGAAGGCCGGTGGTCACCCGGTCGAATCCGCGATCCACGGTGGCGGTGAGTATTGCTGATCGCCACCCCCGGGCGGAACCCATATTCGCCGCCCAGTTCAGGGTGTGTATGCCCGCTTACGATGCGCTCATGCCCGCTATCCGGATCATTCGCCACACACTTCTCGACTCCGAGGAGGCGTGGAGGAGGCTGACGGACTGGGAGCGCCACGGCGCCGCCGTCCCGCTCACCCGGGCGATCATCGAAACGCCGCCTCCGACGCACACCGGGACCCGTTTCACCATGCGTACGGGCGTGGGGAGGATCACGTTCGACGACCCCATGGAAGTCACCCTCTGGCAGCCCCCTGGGGACGGCTCGGCGGGACTGGTCCGGCTCGTCAAACACGGGCGCGTGGTGCGGGGCCGGGCGGAGATCGAGCTCCGCCCCTCGCCCCGGGGCGGCTGCGAGGCCGAATGGCGCGAGGAACTGCGCGTACGCGGCCTGGGCCGCCCCTTCGACCCCCTCGTCGCGGCGGCGGCGCGCCTCTTCTTCACCCGCGCCCTGGAAGCCCTCCTGCGCCCCTGAGGGCGGCGCCGGAGCACGGAAGGGGCCCGGGGGCCGCCCTGAGG
>NZ_JBHVYI010000154.1:0-12455 GCF_042880975.1 Streptomyces sp. NPDC058289 | reverse complement strand
GGGAGCGTTCCGTGCAACGCAAGCGAGTTCTGCCGTTGGCCGCCCTGCTGCTCTGCGCGCCGGCCCTCGCCGGTACGGTGCCCGCCGCCGCGGCCGAGCCGCAGGGCGGGCCGGCGCCCGCACCGGTGCCCGCGGGCCCGCTGCGGATCCTGCTCACCAACGACGACGGCTACAACGCGCCCGGCATCCGCCTGGCCTTCGCGCGGCTGACCGCCGCCGGGCACGACGTCACCATCGTGGCCCCTCTGACCAACCAGAGCGGCGCCGGTACGAAGACGTCCAACGCCCCGTCCATCGCCGTCCGCCACCCCGAGCCGAAGGTGTGGGCGGTCGACGGATCCCCCGGTGACTCGGTGAACTTTGGGCTCGCCGAGGTGTTCGAAGGGCGGGCGCCCGATCTCGTCGTGTCGGGCACCAACTTCGGCCCGAACGTCGCCGCGCTCGCCAGCCACTCCGGCACGGTCGGCGGCGCCGTCGCCGCCCTGGACGCCGGCGTCCCCGCCATCGCCCTGAGCACCGGCGGCGTCGCCGCTCCCGACCCCGTGACCACGATCAACGCGATGGGTCCGACGCTCGACTTCGCGGTCAAGCTGATCGACCGGCTGCGCTCGCGGGCCCGCTCCGGCCCGCTGCTGCCCCAGGGTGTCGGCCTCAACGTCAACCACCCCGTCGTAGGCGCCGACGGCAAGGGGACTCCGGCCGGGGTGGCCACCACCTTCCAGGACGCGCAGGCGCTCCTGAAGGCCGACTTCACCGACGCCGGCGACGGCACGTGGAAGGTCGGCGTGAAGGTGGACCTGAAGACTCCGGCCCGGGGCAGCGACGTGGAAGCGGTGAGCGCCGGGAAGATCGCCGTCAGCCCGATGAACGCCGACTGGAACACCGGACCGGTCGACTTCGCCGTCACCGCGGCCCTGCTCGCCGGACTCCGCCCGTAGGCCGGGTCCTGCCCCCGGGCGCCGGGCCTCGTCCGTAGGTCAGGTCTCGCCCCGGGGCAGGTCCCATCGACCGCACCAGCCGGCCTTCCGGAGGCGGGGCGGGCGTCGCGCGCCCCGTCCCGCCCCCGGATCGTCCCGAACCCAGGAGTACGGATGCAACGGCTCTCGAACCGGATCGCCCGGCTTTCCACGTCAAGGCCCTTACTCGGCACGGTACTCGGCCTCACCGCGTTGATCGCCGCCGCGCTCCCGGCGGCTGCCTCACCCGGCCTCGGCGCAGTTCCCGGCGGCCCACCGGACGGCTCGCCCCGCCCGGTGGTCTCCGTCGCGCAGGGCGCGCTGCGCGGCCGCGCCCACGACGGCGCGCAGGAGTTCCTCGGCGTGCCCTACGCCGCCGCCCCGGTCGGGGAGAACCGGCTGCGCGCCCCGCAGCCGCCCCGGCGCTGGAACGGAGTGCGCGAAGCCGTCGAACAGGCCCCGGCCTGCCTGCAGTTCTCGCCGTTCGGGTTGAGCGATCCCTCGGCCGTGAGCGAGGACTGCCTGTACCTGGACGTGTACCGGCCCGGCCGCGCCCGCGCCGGGTCCCGGCTGCCGGTGATCCTCTGGATGCACGGGGGCGCGTACAGCCAGGGCACCGGCACCCAGTTCGGCGGACGCACGATGGCGGAGCTCACCGGCTCCGTCGTGATCAGCATCAACTACCGTCTGGGCCAGCTGGGTTACCTGGGCCTGCCCGAACTGGGCCGGGAGAACCCGCTGCGCTCCGGCTCCTTCGGTCTGATGGACCAGATCCAGGCGCTGCGCTGGACGAGGGAGAACATCGCGGCCTTCGGCGGGGATCCGGGCAACGTCACCGTCTCCGGCCAGTCCGCGGGCAGCGGTTCGGTCTGCGGACTGCTGGCCGCCCCGTCGGCGGCCGGCCTGTTCCACCGGGCCGTGCTGCAGAGCGGGCCGTGCACGCTGCTGCGCACCCCCGACCGCGCGCGGGCCGAGTCCGAGGCGCGGGCCTTCGCCGCGAGCGCGGGTTGCCCGGATCCGGCCGTCGTCGTGGCGTGCCTGCGAGCCGCTTCCGGGCCGTCGCTGGTGGACGCGGCCCGTACGCGGCCCACTTCGGGCCCCGCGTCGGGCGACGGGCTGCTGCCGCGGGATCCGGCCGCCGCGATCTCGGCCGGGTCCTGGAACAAGGTCCCCGTCCTGATCGGGAGCACTCGTTCCGAGGCGCGCTTCTTCGTCGCGCTGACCCAGCCCGGCCTGACGGCCGAGCAGTACGCGCAACAGGTCCTGGCGGGCTACGGCGCGGCCGGGCCCGAGGTCCTCGCCCGCTACCCGGTCGCCGCGCACGGATCCCCGTACCTGGCGCTGTCGGCGGTCATGACCGATTCGACGTTCGCCTGCGAAACCGCCTGGACGGCCCAGTCGTTCGCCCGACAAGTGCCCACCTTCACCTACGAGTTCGACGATCCCGACTCGCCGACCCTGGCGGGCGCGCAGGTCCCCGGCCTGGACGAGTCGAACGCGCACAGCGCCGAACTCGCCTACCTGCACGACTTCACCATGGGCGAGCGGCCCCTGACCCCCGTCCAAGTCGCCCTGGCGACCCGGATGAAGCGCTACTGGGGTGCCTTTGCACGCCACGGTGTTCCCGCCGTCGCGGGTCAGACCCCCTGGCCGGCGACCGGACCGGCCGGCACGGTACTGACGCTGGCGCCCGCGGGCGACCGGATCGACCGGGCGTTCGCGGCCGAGCACCAATGCGGCTTCTGGCGCGACCAGCCCTCCCGGCCGCTCTGACGGGAGACGAGACCCGGTGGTCCGTACGGGGTTGATCCGCGCTCGCGTCAACGCGTGAGTGCCGGGCTCATCCCTTGGTGATCACCGAATGGGCGGCGGCCCGGGGGGTGCCGCCACGCCGCCGGATGCCCCGAGGGCCACGGTCCCCACGGGCATCCGGCGGTCCATTGCGTCCACGACACGGGTGCGGGCCGCGCAGCGGCGGGGGATCGCCGCGCGGAACGGGCCGCGCACGGTGCCAGCATGCCCGTTCGGGCAACGGAACCAGGCGAATCCGTTGCGTAGGCACGGGAGGTGGGAACGTGACCGCTCAAGCGGTGGGCACGGCGGCTCGCTCGACGCCCGCAGGGCGCAGGTCCGCGGAGGCGCCCGCGGACCCCGCCGGGGTCGCGGACGCGTCCGGAGTTGCGAACCCGGCAGGGGCCGGAGGGGTCGCCGAGACAGCGGTGGCCCGGACGGAACCGGCCGCCGGGCAGGGGCCGCCCCGCACGGATCCGGAACTGCTGCTCGCAGCCTCGGTGCTGTTGGCGGACGCCGCCCTCACGGCGAAGCAGGCGGCCGCCGAGCTGACGGGCGCGCTCAGCAGCTGGCGGCTGGGGCTGGAGGCGCTGCGCCGCCCCGCCTGGGCACTCGGTACGGCGGTGTCGTGCGCGCGTGCGCTGACCAGCCCGGCGGGGCTCGGATTCGGGGCCAACGGTGGACTGGCCGGAGAACTGGCCCGGATCGCCGGGAACTTGACGTACCGCAGGCCGGCCGCCGTGGCCATGGCCGTGGACGCCTTCGCCCTGCGGATCAGGGCGATCGCCTCCGACCACCCCAATCTGGACTCGCCGCTCGCCAGGCGGCTGACCGACGCCATGGTGGCCGGGAACAGGTTGGAGGCACTGCGCGCCATGCACGCGCTCGTCGAGCGTTTGGGGGTCACCCGGGCCCTGACCACGATGAGCCCCGTGGTCATGGAACTGTCCGCACTGCTGGGCCTGCTCGACGAGAACCCGGTCAACGACGATTTCTCCTGGGTGACGCTGGCCGGCGGAGTGCCGACCACCGATCCGTTCCTCGGACTGCCGAGCACCCTGCTGAAGTACCTCAACCCGGGCCCCGGCCGGGCCGAACGGGCGGACGCGGACTCCATCCTGGCGAAGGTGCTGGCCACGTCCGCCAACGACATCGTCAGCTACGTCAACGACATCGGCGCCCTGGGCAACCACGGGCTGGTGCTGCTACGTCGCGTCGAGTGCGCCGACGGAGCCGTACGGCACGTCCTGCTGCTGCCCGGAACGAGCTTCGCCCTGCTGAGCAACAGCACCCCGCAGGACCTGGTCGGAGCGTTCGACGGGTTGCTGCGCACCGATACGACGTACACGCGCGCCGCGCGCAAGCTCCTGCTGCGGGCCGGGGTGCCGACCGGATCGGAGCTCATGATCGTCGGACACAGTCTGGGCGGTATGACCGCGATGAACCTCGCCGCGGACGTGGAGTTCTCCTCCCGCTACCAGCTCACGCACGTGATCGCGGTGGGCTCGCCCATCGACGGCAAACGGCCCGCGGACCACACCACCCAGGTGATCAGCCTCGTCAACAACCACGACGTGATCCCGATGATCGACGGCCGCGGCCCCGCCTCGCCCAACGACATCCCCGCCGGCTGGCTCGAACTGGCCTGGCTGGACGAGTCGTACGACTACCCGCTGTCGCACGCTCCGCAGGCCTACTCGGACACCCTGCGCGGCCCCATGGCGCACCACCGGGAGAAGGTCAACGCGCTGATCGGCGCCTACGACGGCCGGATCGTCGGCAACCAGCCCTACATGCTGCGCGACAAGTGACCCAGGGAGAGCCCGAGATGACCTCTGACCACGACGGCGGCGACTCCACGGCGAGGACCGCACCGCGCGCCCCCGAGACGGCCTGGGCCCTGGAGAACGCCGTGTTCAGCGCGGCCATGGTCGCCCAGCGGCTGCCCTGGACGGACGCCGCGGCCCGTGCGCTCGGCCTGGAGGCCCTGACCCGTGAAGGGGTGCGGCGCGCCCTGCTGGAACACCTGCGGCGCACCCGCTCCGGGCGCCCGGTCCGGGTGCGGACGCCCTTCGGGAACTTCCTCGTACCGCTGACCCCCGCCGCGTCCGAGTCCCTCCTCGTCCGGGCGGACGAGGAGCGGGCGTTGGAGCCCGCGGTCGGGCTCACGTCCGCCGGGCAGCGGTACGGGCTGTCCCCGCACACGGCACTGGCCCGGGAGACCGTCGCACCCGGAGGCGAACTGCCCGCGCTCGTCGCCCGGCACGTGGACGAGGCCGTCGAGGGCCGGCGCGGGGACGGCACCTTGGAGTGGGAGGCCTGGAGCCGGGCGATGGCAGGGCTGAGCCGCCGCCTGGTGGCGGGCGAGGCGGCCGCCGAGGACACCCTGCTGAGCGAGATCGTCACCCGCGCCGCCGCAGCGGACGGCCGAGGCGCCCGCGCGGACCTGGAGGCCGCCCTCCGGCGCAGGACGGCCCGCTACCTGGAGAGCCCGGACCCGGACTCCCTGGTCGGCCGGATGGTCGCGGCGGGAGCCTGCGCGGACACCGTGGCCGCGGCGGTGGCCCACGCGCTCGCCCTGGTGTCGGAGGCAGCCACCACCACGACCCTGCAGGCCCTGGCCCTGCACACGGTGGAACCGGCGGCCTCCCCCGAGGAAGCCGTGGCCCGGGCGCTGAGCCACTACCCCCCGGTGGCCGCCGCCGTGCACCGGGTAGGGACGCCGTTCCTCTGGGAGGGCCTCGAGATCGGCGCCGGTACGGAGATCCTGTGCGCGCCGGGCTGGCTCCCCGCGCCGAAGGGCGGCGCCGGGCCGGGCGTCTGGCCTTCGGCGCTCTGCGGCGCGCCCGGCGCGTGCGCGGCGACCCGGCTCGGGGTGCTCGTCGCCGAGGAGCTCGTCCGTGCGATCACCGCGGTCGCCCGGCCCTTCGTGGTCTCGCCGCGGCTCGTCGCCGACCGGCTGCCGGGTACGCTCGAGGCGCGCTCCCTGCTCGTCTCGCTCCGGGAACTCCCGGGAGGCCGGGGAGACGGCCGGGTGACGGTCGGAAGGCCCGCGGCACTGCCGGTCCCGGTACGCGGCTGCACACCCGCGTCCTACGGGGCCCTGGCGCAGACCAGCGCGGACCGGCTGGCGGCGCACGCGGAGAGCCTCGCGGCCTGCGCCGAGGCCGAGGGCTGGGACCGGGACGAGGCGGGGGAGAACTTCCGCATGGTCCTGCTCGACCACGCGGGACGCTGCGCGCGGGCGGCCGACGGGGTACGGAGGGCGGCGACCCGGCTGGCGGACTGAGGCCCGGGACCGGGCGGCGCGCGGTCGCCGCCCGGCTACCAGAAGGGCGTCTCGCGCCTGCCGCGCTCCCTGTCCACCAGGGACTGCACGGCCTCCTGCGCCTCGTCGCACAGCCGGCGGGCCGCGGCCCTGCGTGCGGAGTAGGACTCCGGCCGGGGTGGTGCGGGGATCGGATCGCCCACGGTGATGAGCCACTTCGCCGGCAGCGGGAGGATCGTGGTGAGCGGGAAGTAGGGGAGGTCGAACAGGCGGGCCAGGACGGGGAGGTCACCGAACTTGGGGTACGTCTCCTCGGCGCCGATCACGGACACCGGGACGACGGGCGCTCCGGCCTGGACGGCGGTCGCCGCGAACCCGGGACTGAACGGGCGCAGCCGGTACCGGCTGCGGAAGGACTTCTCCAGGCCGGAGATTCCTTCCGGAAACACCCCCACGAGTTCCCCGGCGTTCAGATGTTCCAGCCCGAGCGTCGGATCGAGCGGAAAGGCACCCATTTTCCGGGCGTACGGGCCGATCACCGGAAATCGAAAAGTCAGAGATGCGGCCGGAACGTTCAGGGGGCGGTTAAGAATACGGGTGAGCGCTTTGACGAGGACGAACGCATCGAGCCCCCAGGCCCCCGAATGGTTGGCTACGATCATGGCCGGTCCATCTTCCGGGATGTTCCCCCCACCGGAGACCTCGAGGCGGAAGTAGTCCTCCATCAGCCAGTCGAGCAGCCGGTCCCAGGCGCCCTCCCCGGCCTCACCGAGCCGTTCCTTCGCGTAACGGAACTCGGCGGCCCCCACCCCCGTCCCCGTTACATCGGTCACGCTTTCCGACACGAGTATTCTCCTTTTCCCGCCGGTCGTCGGCGCAACCTTGGCGCAATGCCCGCAATATCGCAAACAGGAGCCGTCGTGAACGTTTCCACCCCCGAATCGACCGAATCGATGGTCGATCTGATCAGCGAAATCCTCATCCCGATGGTGGAATCCTCTGCCGTGGACGTGCACGCAGGCGCCCGGATGGAGGATCTGCTGACCGACTCGCTCATGGTGGTGGAGATGGCCATGGCCCTGCACGAGAAGCTGGACATCAAGGTCGACGAGGAGGAACTCCGCGACGTCACCCTCGCCGAGTTCGCCGAACTCCTCGACGCCCGCCGCAACGCCGTCGTGCCCCCGCGGGGCGGCGCCGCTCGGTAGCACCCGGGGCACGCCTGGCCGGCGGACCTCCGGCCGGGCGGTGCCCGACCGGCCGGAGGCGTTCCCGATGGGTCGGACGGGTCCGGCGGGAACGCCCGGTCCTAGGGCCTGTCGTCAAACTCCGAGGCCACCCTTCGGGCGACGACGGGAGTTTGACGACAGACCCTAGCGCGCGCCCGCCGAAGCGTGGGCCGGCGCGGAGGAGGCCGCGGCCACCGCCGCCGACGTGGCGTGCACGGTGTCGAGCTGTGCCTCCATGTCGTCGAGCGCGCTGCGCACCGCCGCGATCCGCAGCAGGAGCTCGTCGGCCGCGTCCGGCGGCGACTGCGACGCCAGGAGCGCGGCCCGCTTCTCCTCCTTCTCGGCCTCGTCCTCCATCTCCCGTGCCTCCTCGAGGGCGTTGAGGACCACGCCGATCAGGACGTTGACCAGCACGAAGGAGCCGAAGAGCACGTAGGAGGCGTAGTAGAGGAGGCTCAGCGGGGAGATGGCCAGCCCCGCGTGGACGGCGTCCCCGAGTCCCTCGAGCGTCATCAGCAGGAACAGGGTCAGTGCGGCCCGGCCGATGGACCCGTAGTGCTGCGGGTCGTGGTCGGCGAAGCAGATCCAGCCGATCATCGCGTACACGTAGACGATCAGCGCGCCCACGAACAGGAAGCTGACGGTACCGGGCAGACTGCGGCCCACCGCGACCAGCAGGACCCGCAGCTGGGGCATGAACCGGGCGGTCCGCAGGACCCGCGCCAGCCGCAGCAGCCGCAGGAGCGTGGTGTTCTCCCGGAGGAACGGGATGAAGGCCGAGGAGACGACCAGCAAGTCGAAGACGTTCCAGGGGTCTCGGAAGAAAGCTTTCGGCCGGTCCGCGTGCGCGCCCAGACGGATCAGCATCTCCAAGGTGAAGGCGAGCACGCAGAGGCGCTCGGTCGCCGAAAGGAGGCCGCTGTACTCGGCGGACAGGCCGCTGTACGTCTCGGCCCCCAGGAGCGCGGCGTTGAAGAGGATCACCGCGAAAACGGTGAGCGAGAACGCGGGCGCCTCGCACACGTCACGGCAAGGTGCGGCAAGCCTTCCACGCCAGGTGTCCACCGCGGTCGGGTCGGTCATCGTGCTCCCTCGTACGGGCCACCGGCCGCCCCCGGCCCCGCCCGCGCCGGCTGCGCCGCGACGGAAGACGAGGCAGCCGAGGCGATGTTCATGTTCCGGGTCGTGTAACGCCGTACGAGGGAATTCGAGACGCCCTGGCGCGCTACATCGCCCGATCGGGGGCCCGCCCCGCGCCGCGAGGGCCGGGGCGCGGCGTGCAGGATGGGCGCATGACGCGTAGTGACGGTGGGACCGGACAGGCATGGGCCGCGTTGGGCGGCCCCGAGGAGCTGGCCGGGCGGGTCGGCTACCGGGGGCCGAGCGGGCTGGATGACGGGCCGCTGCCCGTACGGGAACTCGCGCGGGCCACGGTCGGCGTGTGCGCGCTGGCCGCCGCCGAGCTGGCCGTCGTACGGGCCGGGGGGAGTGCGGACGACGTGGCCACGATCATGGTCGACGAAGGGGCCGTGGCCACGGCGTTCGTCAGCGAGCGCCACCTGCTCGTGGACGGCCGGCCGGCCGTCACCTTCGCGCCGCTGTCCGGCTTCTGGCGGGCCGCCGACGGATGGGTGCGGACGCACGCCAACTACCCGCACCACGAGACCGCGCTGGTACGCGTCCTGGCGGCCGGGACCCGGGAGGGCGTGGCCGCGGCGATCGCCCGACGCCCGGCCGTGGACGTCCAGGAGGAGGTCTACGCGGCCGGCGGGCTGGCGGTGGCCGTGCTCGCCGACGGGTACGGCGCGCCGCAACCCCTCGTGGAACGCACGGAGTCGGGCGCGCGCGGGCGGTCCCTCGGGGCGGTCGCGGCGGGCACCGGACGGCCGCTCGCGGGAGTACGGGTGCTCGACCTGACCCGGGTCATCGCGGGGCCGGTGGCCACCAGGACGCTCGGACTGCTCGGGGCGGACGTCCTGCGGATCGACTCCCCGGGGCTCCCGGAGTCGGACGACGCCTACGCGGACACCGGATTCGGGAAGCGCTCCGCGCTCCTCGACCTGGGGGAGGCGGGGGACCGGACGGTGTTCGACGGGCTGCTCGCCGGAGCGGACGTGGTGGTCACGGGATACCGGCCGGGCGCACTGGAGCGGTACGGACTGGGCACGGCGGAACTGCTGGCGCGGCGGCCGGGGCTGGTGGTGGCCGAGCTGTGCGCGTGGGGCCCGCGGGGCCCGTGGGCGGGCCGCAGGGGCTTCGACTCGCTCGTGCAGGCGGGGTACGGGATCTCCGCGGCCTGCGGGGACGAGCGCGCCCCCGGGGTGCTGCCGGCGCAGGCACTGGACCACGGGACGGGGTACCTGGCGGCCGCCGGAGTCCTACGGGCCCTCGCGGAGGGCGGTGGGCAGGCCCTGCGGTTCTCCCTGGCGGGGACGGCGTCGTGGCTGGTCCGCGAGGTCTCGCAGGCCGGCGCCGCCGTACCGGGGTACGCCCCGGAACCGTGGCTGCGCGAGACCGCATCGGGATACGGGCCGCTGCGGTACGCGGCTTCGCCGCTCGGGGGCCGCGGATGGGAGCGGGGCCCCTCCCGCTGGGGGACGGACCGGCCCGCCTGGCTCTGACCCCGGGCGGGGGCCAGGACGGGCACGCGCCGAGGCGGGGCCCGGGCCAGGGTGTTGGCCAGGGCCCCGCCGGGCGGTGCCCACTGCCTCCGGGGGTGTGGGGGCGGTGGTATCCGATCAGGTCGACCGGCGGATCAGGTCGACCGACGGATCAGATCGACCGACGGATCAGGGGGACTAGAAGTACACGTTCCAGCTCACGTTGACCGAGGAGGACTTCCCCGCGGCGTCGGTGACCGTGAGGGTGCTGCTCCCGAAGCCCCAGGTGGTGGGCGAGCCGGTGATGACACCCGTGGCGGCGTTGATGCTCAGGCCGGCCGGCAGGCCCGTGGCCTTGAAGGCGTACGGCTTGGTGCCGCCGGTGGCCTGGAGGGAGAGGGTGACGGGCTTGCCGATGTAGACGACCTGGTTGCCCGGGTTCGTCAGGACCGGGCTGGTGCCCGTGACGGTGCTGACGGTCCAGGAGAACGCGGCGGACGCGGTCTTGCCCGCGTTGTCGGTGGCCGTGACGGTCACGTTGGAGGTTCCGGCCGTGGTGGCGGTGCCCGTGATGGTGCCGGTCGCGGAGCCGATGCTCAGGCCGGCGGGCAGGCCCGTCGCGGACCAGGAGTAGGGCGCGGTGCCGCCCGTGGCCTTGACGGTCAGGTTGGCCGCGGCGCCGACGGCGGAGCTCTGGCTGCCGGGGTTGGTCACGGACAGGGCCGTACCCGCGGTCGTGATCGTCCACGAGAAGGAGGTGGAGCCGGTCTTGCCGGTGTTGTCGGTGGCGGTGACGGTCACGTTGGAGGTTCCGGCCGTGGTGGGGGTGCCCGTGATGGTGCCGGTGGAGGAGTCGATGGCCAGCCCGGCGGGCAGGCCCGTCGCGGACCAGGCGTAGGGGGCCGTGCCGCCTTCGGCGCTGTTGCGCAGCTCGGGTATCCGGGCGCCGATGACGCCGTTCTGGGCCGAGACCGCGGCGACGGTGACGTTGCCGGGCTGTGGGGTGGTGACGACCAGGGCCAGCTTGAAGCGTGTCAGGGCCTCGACCACGGGCTGGAAGATGGTGAACTTCTCACCGCTGCCCGAGGTGCAGGTGGCACTGCCGCCGCCGGAGTGCAGGCCGACGGCCTTGCCGCCGGTCGCGGTGATGTACGCGCCGCCCGAATCGCCGCCCGCGGAGCAGGCGTTGGAGTACGACAGGCCGTCGATGACCACGTTTCCGTAGTCCACGCTCTGGTTGACCTTGGTGACCTCGCCGCACCGCATGCCCGTGGTCTGCCCGGAGCGGCAGATCGCGGTGCCGACCACGGCGTCGGCCGAGCCGGTGACGGCGATGGCGGTGTGGGTCGAGTCGCCCGCGACGTACGGGGAGAGGTTCCACCCCGACTGGTCCACGTCGACGACGCCCATGTCGCCCTCGCGGGCGTTGATGCTGCTCTGCCCGTCCTTGTTGGACGTGCCCACGCGGGTCCCGTCCTTGCCGTAGGCGGCCTGGTTGACGTCGTTGGTGCAGTGACCGGCCGTCAGGAAGGTCTTGGCGCCCCCGGTGACCCGGGTGGCGGCGAACCCGATGGAGCACGGGCTCTCGCTGCCCGGCACCCACTTCTCGCCACCGGTCACGTCGGCCTGCTGCCGCGGGCTGCCGGCGGACTCCGTGACGTGCACGATGCCGCCCAGGGCGGCGAGGCGGGCCACGAAGGCGTCCGTGGAGGCGTTGCGCGCCGTCCGGTCCACCGTGACGTCGATCCGGTTGTTCCGGACGTCGGGACCCCAGGACACCACACCCGCGACCCCGGATCCGATGTCGCGCGTCACGGTCCGGGCGGTGGCGGCCAGTTCGGCCCGGCTGTAGCGGGCCTGCAGGGCGACGGCGCCCGCGTCCCTCACCAGCGCGGCGTCCGCCGCGGTGGAGACGGCCGCGTTCAGGCGTCCCGTGGAGGAGTCGAACCACATGCCCGCCACGCGGTCGCCGACCCGGCCCCGGATGAGGGTGGCCGCCTTGCCGGCCGCCGCTTCGTCGGCGATCCGGTCGCGGGCCTGTCCGGGGGAGAGGTGGAGATCGCGCTGCATGGCCTCGAGGACCTGCGGAGACACGGACGGTCCGGGCTGCGCGGCGGGAGTGGCCTGAGCGGGCAGGGCGCTGAGGCCGCCGAGAGCGACGACGGCCGTGACCGAGGCCGCGGCAACGCAGGCCCACTTGGACCTGTTGGGAAGATTTCGCACGGAAATCCCTTCATGGGGGCGAACCGGAGGGGTAGGCCGGTACGGATGCGCGTCCCGTGGGGGAGCACGGGACCCTTCACGTCCCCGGAGTGCGGAGGTCGGGGGAGCCGCGTCTGCGCCCTCCGGGGTGGCCAACAGAGTGATCCCGGGTCGGTGCCGCGAGCATCGGAGGAATCCCTTGATGCCGAGCCGCCCGGCCGTCGGCCTCGGGCCGGAACGGCCCAACCCCGCCCGGCCCAACCCGGCTGGCCCGGGGCCGCGTTGTCCTCCCGCGTCACCCCACCCAGGCCCAACCCGCGCTGCCCTGACCTGCGTTGTCCGCCCCGCATCGGCCGACCGGGGCTCACGCGCGCGGCTCGGGCGGTGGCCGGCGCCGGCGCGCGTACGG
>NZ_JBHVYI010000153.1:0-12747 GCF_042880975.1 Streptomyces sp. NPDC058289 | reverse complement strand
CTCGTGCTTGGGTTTGGGCTGGGCCTTGCCCCAGCCCAAGCCGAGGGTGCGGCCGGCCCGCTCGATCTTCACGAGGTCCGATTTGTTACCGCCGCCCGAGAAGCTCAGGTCGACGACGGCGGCCTTAGGCCCCACCGTTCCGTCCGGGCGGGTCACCAACGTTGCATCGGGCTCTACCCAGGCACCACCGGCGCCCTTTACCCGGACGGGCACGACCGACTGGACGAGGCGGAACGTCTTCCCATCGGGATTCGCAAAGGTCGTGGTGAACTCCGAACGCTCACCCACGACTTCCACACGCTGGCGGCTCTTGGCCGCCTTCTTCAATGCTTGCTGCCCCTCGGGCAGCGGTGCTTCCGACGCAGTCTTCGACAGCGCCTCAGCCCCGTATGCGGGCGAAACTCCGATGAGCAGAGCCACACCAATCGCAGCACTCAGAGCACGGCGAAGCCGTCTCTGTTCTCTTACTGACACTTACCCACCCCAGAAGAAGGATGAGGGCCTCCCCGGCCCCCACGGCGACGGCACAGAAGGCGTCGCACGGTAGAGGCTAAACATTTGATGAGAATTGATCAACATGGAACCTGAGGGCAGTTCATCACGTTTATGAGAATTTGCACCCGCAACTGACAATACGTCACCGCAAGTCGAATCGTGCCCAATGTGGACACATTGGCGATCTCTTCTCGTTTCTTTTGGGCGACGCCTCAGGTCATTTCACCTGGTTGCCGCCTATCAGGCTCCCCGGTCGAAACGGGAAAGGGGTTACCCCCTTGCGGTGGTGTCGCTAACGTGCCACCGGTGCGCGACTATCCAAGCGCAAAGCGTGAACGCGCATAAATGTCATGCTCGCTTCAATTGCGAGGTGGGTGCGTTGCGATGTTTCGCAGTACTCCTGCGATAGGCGCCAGGGATTCTTCACGGGGTGGTGACGCAGGTTTGCACCAGCATGCGAGGCACTGAGCTGGCGCTTTTAGGCCGGTGCGTGTCGTTTGCGTGGTGCAGGTCCGTTTCGTTCCGCGGGTACTGAACTTGAACTCGTGATGTCGGTCGGCTCGTGGTGGCGGCGTCAGGGTCCAAGACCGCCGGCTGTTGCCGGCTCGGGTTCAGGACGATGGCTGTAGCCAGCGCCGCGCGGGTGGGCTGTGGACGGGCGGGAGTGGCTGGCCCGGCTGGGGGCGGACATCCTGGCCGACCACCCCGGGCCGGAGGCGCTGCCGGGGCTCGTGGCCGAACTCGCCGAACAGTGGGAGGCCCGCGCCTGGTGCGGACCCGACACCACCGCGAAGAGACTGGCGCGCTTCGGACCCGAAGCTGCCGACGCCGTGCCCGTCCTCTGGCGCTACTGGCGGCACACCCCGCATTCGTACGAGCGCGCCGACTACCTGAAAGCACTCGCCGCGATCGACCCGTCCGGCCTGGACGAGGCGCACACCGAGTCGCTCTGGGACTGCGAGGAACGGGCACGGCTCCTGGCCATCGCCTCGGCACCCCACAACCCGCAGACCCTGCACCGAATCGCCGTACTCCGCGACGACCCGATAAAAACACCAGAGGTTCGGGCCGCTGCCGGAGCGCGGTTGGCCCCGTGACCGGCCCTGCGTCTCCCTGACTCAACTCGGACTGCAGGGTCGCCACGGGGTGCCACCCCGTTCTCGTGATCATCGACCCCGGATCGACCCGGCTGCCTTCCGAGACGGTGGACAACCGGCTTCACTACGCGTGCACAGAGCCACTCAGGTGGAGCGCCCGTTCGCGGGCGGGCGACTGGTATGTGCCGTGGCAGAACTGGGTGATAGCCGGACTTGTGATCCCGGGCGAGGAGCGGCATAGCTCGGTCATGGAGACACGACCCGCCCCCGGGACGGCACCCGGGCGCGAGCGTTGGGGGACCGCCGCCTTCGGCGTACCCGCGGCGCTCGGACACCCGGCATCGCCTGGTCAGCCGTGGGGGGCCGCGACCGCGGCGGCGCAGCAACCGCCGCAGCGCGCGCACGCTGTGCACCCCGGCCGGCCCGGAGCAGGTGTGGGCTGCGCTGCGGGGCCCGATGGGCGGCGGCGGACCGGTTGACGGAGGCTTTGGGGGAGCCGTTGCGGGGCCGGCCGCGGGTGACCGCTGCAGCGGTCGGCCACCTTGTCCGCGTCGGCCTCCTCGTCGTCCTCGGCGCAGACACCGTCTTCCCCGACGTCCACCCGGATCAGGTGAACACGCTCGCGCGCCGCCGGGACCTGCCTGCCCTCCTCGACCGGCACGTGCCCTTAGGCCCGGACCAGGCCGCCGAGCGGTTGGGCGTAAGGACAAAGAACCCCTCCTGCTTGCGGTGCGCTTCGGAACGGGGTACTTCCGCCAGACCTTCACCTTCACCCCGGAGGGCCGGCGACGGCTCCCTGCGGAGTAAAGCTCGGGATCAGCGGGTGCTCGGTGCCTGCTCTCCTTCCGATTCGGTCACTGCGCTGGTGTAGCGGAGGCTGGCCTTGGCGCTGAGCGAGAAGACGTGCGCGAGGTGGAGGGGGTCAGCGCCGTTGGCGAGGGCCTCCTCAAGGATGTGGTCCGGTCGTAGCCGTTCGACCCCTACGGGCAGGTCTTTGACCAGCCTGTTCATCCAGAACGTGCCCCCTGCTGTCGTGGTGGTGGCTGTGTTCCGGCTGATCAGCAGGTGTGGGTTGGTGCTGTTCGGCCAGCGGTCGTGGCGGTAGGCGACGTAGTCGGAGATCGCCACGCTGGTGTAGTCGTCGAGCGGACGGTTCAGGCCCTCGGGATCGAGTCGGCGTCCGGGTAGGTCCACCTGCTCCAGCATCATCGCGCGGATCTGGCGGGCGGGCAGTGCGTGGATCCCGGACAAGGCCACGACCACGCGAAGGGCCGGATTCTGCAGTGCGGCAAGAGCGACGGACTCGACCTCGTCCGCAGTGAGTGATGCGGGGATCTTGATCGCCACCTTGCCGCCTTTGATGCCTCGCATCGGGTTGGCGAAGATCAGCCCTTCGGTCTTGAGTGTGCTGAACAGCGAACGCAGGGCACTGGCGTCGTATACGCGATAGGGCCGGTCGGCGAGCCAGCTGGTGATGTCCTCGCGGGTCGTCTGCCGCAGGGTTGTGTACTTACCGGCGTACTCGGTCAGGAACGGCAGGATGCTCCTCAGGTTCGTGATGACCGTCGCGTGGGCACGTGGCCTTCGGCGCGGGGTCCCGTGCCTCAGGATCTCGATCCACACGTCCAGTTCGGTACGGACATCTGAGGCGAGGAACGAGAGGTGTTCCTCGCACCATGCGTCGAGCGCGTCAGGCCGGTCGTCGAGGAAGACGTCCAGTTCTTCGAAGACCTCCAGGACGTGGGTGGCCGGCACTGCCGTGTGGGTGAGCTGGGCGATGGTCGAGGCCCGGATTCGCTCCCCTCGCCGGTGAACCGCGCAGAGAATCCGGATGCCGCGTCGCACTGAGCCCAGAGTGCGGGGCGGCCAGCCGCGCAGTTCCGTCATCTGGGCGGCCCGGACGCTCAAGGACACGAACAGTTGAGGGTCGAGGGGTGGGCCCTTGCTGCTGACTCCGCGAAGCTCGCGCGGCATCTCGAACAACAACAGTTCCGTCCAACGTGCGGGAACACGGTGCGGCCGCGATGGCCGAGGTTCCGCTGAAACAAGCTGAGGCTGGGAGCCGCCGCGCGGTCGCAGGGTGCCGATGATGAAGAGCTGATGTCCTGTGCGCGCGGCTACTGTCAGGTCGACGCGGGTCTTGTTGCCCGGGCCGGCGATCAGGCTGGCCTGGCGGCGGCAGAGGCGGCAGATCCCGCCCATCGCGGCGACCTCGCGTGTGCAGACGTCGCAGTGGCCGCTGGTGGCTTTCGCGATGAAGCCCCAGCATGCTTTGCAGCGAGGGCGGTCGATCCAGCCCAGCCAAAGCAGTCCCGGCAACTGCGGGTGGCCCAGGGGCGTGATCGCCGGACGGGCTTGCTCATAGCGGCGGCCCCGAGCCCCCCGGCCGGCGCTGGTGCGTGATCGGGCTGCCGCCGACGACCTGCTTCTCCGCCTCCAGTGTCGTGGTCTCCTGCCGGACGCTGGCCTTCTCCGGGACGAGGAGGTCGGCGGTCGTGCAGTCCAGAACCTCGCAGATGATGTCGAGGTCGGCCAGGCGGACGGTCAGGGGCCGTCCGGACCAAAGGTGGGACATTTTGCCGGCGGAGATCACCAATCCGGCGTCCGCGAGCATCCGTTGGAGCTCGGATGCCTTCCAGATGTCGCGCTGGGCGGCGACCATCCGCAGGTTCCACTTCATCGGCGTGCCCCTCCGAATCGCGTGGTGGCACGTTGCCCCGCGCGGATCCAGGCGTCTTCGACATGGGACTTCTCGACGTGCACGTAGATCATGGTCGTGTTGAGCCATTCATGTCCGAGGATTTCCTGGATGGCAACGACGTCCATGCCGTTGCGGTAGAGGTCGGAAGCGGCGAAGTGCCGCAGCACATGCGGTGTGAGCTGGCCGACCTGATGCGGCAGGTGCCGGGCGAGCGCCTCGGCGAGGCCGGTCCGCAGAGCGTCGTCGGTCACGGCCCTGCTGGAGCCGTCGCCGTATCTGCGTTCTGAGGGGAACAGCGGGGCCCGGGGGTCGTTGACCGTGTCGTCGAACTCCCAGCGCGGCCCGGTCACCCACCATTCCAGCAGGTCACGGGAGCCGTTGATGAGTGGGACGAGCCGTTCCTTCTTTCCGCGGCCCTGGCTGCCCTTGCCCTTGAGGAGGACCTTGCCGAACCGCCCCAGGTCCCGGCGAACGTCACCGATCCGCAGCAGGCACAGTTCTAGAGAAAGGGGGTTCCCCCGATTCCGTAGCGCGCGCATGTTCTTTGGCTTCTCTGCACTAGTCAAGGCGAGCCGATCTGAACGGCGCAGCCAGCGCCAGTGGATGGCGAGGAACCGTCAAGAGTTGTGGTCGGCCATCGGGGGATGTCGTCGGGCAGCTCTGCGAGCGCCGCGACGGCGGCTTCACGGACGTAGTCCACGGGGTGTTGTCGGTAAGGCTCGATCATCTGGTGGGCGTCGAGGTCACGGGTGGAGCCGAGAATGCCGAGGGCGTGCTCGAGGAGGGGCGCGGTCATCGTGTGGAGGCACGGTGCCAGCCCGGCGACCACATGGAGGGGCAGGTCCTTGTGTTCGAAAGCATTGCCGATGGAGTTGAGGGCACTTTCTCGGACGGCGTCGTCTGAGTCCTCGATCGCGGCGGTGAGCAAGCGCGCGACGGAAGTTTCCGCCTCGTGCTGCGTCAGGCTGGGCCAACGCAAGATGTCGCCGAGCTGCTCGGCGGCAGCGTCACGATCTCTGGCCTCGGGGGCATTCAGATCGGCGAGGAGGGACGGGAGCAGGTTCACGCGGCCACCGTGTCATGCCGTTCGACGAGCTGGCCACGTCCGAAGTAGGCGTCGGCCCGGACCAGGGCGAAGGGCCACTGTCCATGCGCATTACTCGTGGACGTCGGTCACCGGTGGCGAGTGGAGCCCCCCTTCGATCAATGCCGTGCGAGCGGCGGGCAGGTCGTCCTGAGCCGATCCTGCTGCACATCGAAACAGAGCAGCCCCATCGAGTCCGCCAGACCTGCCGCGTAGGCCGAGGCTTCCTCGGCCCTGCTCCAGGCCATCCCAAAGTAGATGACAGGACCACTTGCACCGGCGGTCAACGGCCCGACCGACCAGGGCGACGTCTCGTCCTCGTCCTCGGTGATGTCACACCACCGCTCAAGAAGCGCCGCAACGTAGGCCGTGATGCGTTCAGACGGAGGTTCTTCGATCTCACCATCGAGATAGCGGTCATACAGGTCGTTGAAGGACCGGCGGGCACTCTTGTCGTCCGCCGGCCGCTCACCTTCCCAGACAGCCAGGTCGTAGCTCATGCCCGGAGGCTCTCACACTGCACCGACAGCCAAGAGACACAGCGTGGTTGCGTAGGTGGCAGGGGAGAGCGTTTGTCGTCAGCCGCGGAGAACAGCCGCTTGGTCGAGAGCGACGGAATGTTGTCGAGTTAGTGCGTCACAGGGGTGGTGACAGGCACTGGCCACGTGCCGAGCGCCATGCGCCCGGTGGACTGGATGTCGTACCTGAGTTCTAAAGTCCTGCGTATGTCCCGCCACACACCTGATCGCCCCGTCAACATGGAGAGCCTCTTTCCCGAGCTGCTCCCCTTCCGTCGCGAGTCCGTCCGCCTGCACCCACGTCCTGGGTCTCCGACCTGCAAGGACAGTTCCGTCGGAGGTCCTCTGCTCTGGCCTGCCGCCGAGCCTTGGCCGGTGTGCCGGGAAGAGCACTACGACGACAGCATGAACTCCACCAGCCAGCCGCAGCCCGCTGTACCCATGGTTCCCATCGTGCAGATCCATCGTGCAGACGCGCCCGGCATACCCTTCCCCGAGGGCACAGACCTGCTGCAGGTCCTGTGGTGCCCCTACGGCCACGGCGAGTTCTGCTACCCCCTGCCCCAAGTCCACTGGCGGGACGCCAGTGCAGTCGGCGACGTACTGTCAACCCCGGAGCCGGCGGCCGAGCTTCCGAAGGACTGGTATCCGGGACCCTGTGTGGTTCACCCCGAGCAGGTGACTGAGTACCCGAGCTGGGACCTTCCTGACGAGCTTCGCGACGTGCTCCGAGACCGCTTCGACGCACTGCCCGGTGAAACCGGCCTGCTGTACTCCTACCACCTCGCGGAAGCGCCAGGAATCAAGCTGGGAGGCTACCCGGGTTGGACACAAGATCCGGTGTGGCCCGACTGTGAAGGCTGCGGCAGCAGGATGGAGCACCTCCTGACCGTGTCCAGCTGGGAATTCGACGGTGAGTCCTGGCGCACCTGGCTTCCCGATGAGGACCGAATCGACGAGAACGAATGGGGCGGTCAGCGATGGGAAGGCCCTGCCCACAACCCCGCCGAGCTGTGCCTCGGCGACGCCGGGGGCGTCTACATCTTCGAATGCCACACCTGCCCTGAACGCCCCATCGGACACTGGTTCGATTGCTCGTGACCGCTGGACGCCTTGCCCATTGCACGGCACGAACACAGCCACCCCAGCCGGTTCGCCGGCGCCCGCTTCGACCGGGCTGCCTCCAGCGCCTTGGCTTCGAGGCGGAAGAACTACTCCAGCTCTTCGGGCGACGTGTTAGACGACTCTCTGCGTGGTGATGAAGCGGGGTGACGGCGACACTCCCGTTACGCACGGGCTGTCGTGGTAACCGGAGCCACCCTGCCTCTTCGTGTGCGACGACACGGTGAACATGGGCCGGGTCACTCGCAGTCGGGGCAGGTGACCCGGTGGGTCGCGTGCAGGGACTTGAGCAGAGCAAGGTTGGCCTCGGTGGTGCGATGGGAGTACGAGGCGAGGGACGTGAGCGGGATGTGTTCGCCGCCCTTGAGAACGAGCCCAGGGGCACCGGTCCGGACTGCACCCAGGCCCTGAGTTTCGGTGTCGATCTCTCGGATAACGCACCACGGCACGCTCTTGGAGCGACCGACCCTGCGGTCGGTGATGCCCTTGGTATCGATTCGGAGCCCCAAGAGAAAGCCGCGGAAGACCACCCAGGCGCCGAACACCAGGACAGAGACGTTGATCAAGATGCTGGCAGGGTCGGTTGCCCCGGCGAACCCCGTTGCGCCCACGACCCCGAACAGGCCCCCCACCAAGACCAACACGATTCGCTGGCCCATGCCGCCAAGGGTTTGGGCAGGTATCGGACGTGGCGACGTGGGCTCCATGGATGTCTCCCCTAGGGAAAATGTGATCGTCAGCTCAAGTAGATGAGCCGACCGTTCTGCACAGTACCTACGGCTGCACTCGCATTAGCAATCTGTGCCATGAGATCGGCAGTCTCGCTGAACAGGGCACTCAGTGAATCGTGGACACCAAAGGATGGTGCATCCGCATGCTCAAACGATCCGATCTGGCCGGTGTGCGCGTCCAGGAATTTTCCATACTTGGCGTCACTGTCTGCGAAGATCGGGATCCAGTGCTCCTGCCAAAATGGAGCATCGTCCGGGTCGGATGGATCGTCGTTCTCGATTTCCATCTTCAGTTGGTAGATGCGTTCCATTCTGGCGAGGCTAAGCAAGCCCCCAAAGCCTGGCAGGACTCCTTCTGTCGTCTCGCGGTCGTTATCCGCCCCGGTCAGTACAAGCCAGGCTCGAAATTCTTCGGGGAAGAATACACCCATACGTTCCTGGGCTGCATCGATATCCTCCGGCCTGACTGGACTGTGCAACTCAGAGGCAGTTACCGGCGCATTTGTCTCCAGCCAGTCGACAACGCGCTGCCAGGAATCTTCCAAACTCTCTACGGTCATTTCGTTCCCCTATTTTGTTGCTTTGGTCCCAAAGTAAGACTGCGTCCTCAATCTTAAGGCCCCGCTCACATCATGCCGAGTTTGGCGAGGTCTGCGAGCTGGTCGGCGGTGAGCTTGTCCCGCCTTGACTTGGTGTTGGAGACCCACACGCCCAGCTTCACCACCACCGGCTCCGCCCCGCCCTCGACCGTGATCTCCTCGCCGTGGGCGCGCGGCACCGGCCGGCGGGCGCCTTCTCGTTCTACCCACTGCGAGAGGGCCGCCAAGGTCGATGTGCCGGGTTGGTGTCAGTGGGGTGCTGGCAGCGACGGGTTGTCCGGCAAGCGTGTTTGTGCTGCTCGTGTGACCAGGAGCCTGGTTCGTCCCACTGACATCGGGGTGGTGTTCAGGGTGGCTGTCACTGTCACGGGGCTGTACACCTCCAGGGCCCTGGCTGTCATGGCATCGGTACTTCTTCTCCATGGTGGGATCGCAGGCCGGGAGGCTTGGGGTCTTGTGGAGGGCCTGGTCTGTTGTGGGGTCCGCGGTGGTGGGGGAGCGGGACGGTTTTGCCGGAGGCCGCGCGGGTGGAGATGCGTGGTGCGACGGTGGGTCGGCTGCTGGAGCTCCGGGAAGCCGGGCGGTTGAAGTCGGAGCACGTACGGGTGCATGCAGGGGCGTTGGGGATGTCGGAGCGGACGGTGTGGCGGTGGCTCGCCGAGCCCCTGCCTGGAGATCTGGGGCAGGACGCCTCCCGGGCGCTCGTCGGGCGAGCGCTGACCGGTTCGTCGTGTCGGCCGAGGTGCGTGTGCTGCTCGCGTTGTGGCGCGGGAATGTGGCAGCGGTCAGCGTGAGCTCGTCGAGCGTGCTGCCCGGCAGTCTCCTCCTGGGGCGGCACCGTCGTTGACGACGTTGCATCGTGCGATCCGGCGGGATCTGACTGCGGGGGAGCGGGCGGGGCTTGCCGGTGGTGAGGGCGAGGCCCGCAAACATGATGTGTTTCTGGCCCGGCCGCGGGCCAGGGGCTGGAGTCGATCACGTTGGCGCCGCCTAGGACCTGTCCGGGCGATCTACCGGGTGACGGGTGCCCAATGCCTCGGAATCTCGCTGTCGAAGGGCTTGCCGGGTGAGGTAGAAGGGGGACATGGACACCGCAGACCTTCAGCGGACGCTGGACGAGAACATCGAACAACTGGTCGTGCATCACGGATACACCAACTACATGCGTGACTACGAGGTCATCGTCCACGTGTGGAACGGCCCCCAGATCCCGCCGACCTACCTGCGGTACCTCTTCCGGTACTGCGTAGAGGCCCGATGCGAGACGTTCCTGTCCATGGACACCTGGCGAGATTCCCTGGACGACAGGCTCCTCGATCCCGAAACCGCTGACCCCGACCTCGGTGGTTACGTCTGGGGCGCCAGATACCACGAGCTCTACGGTGCCGAGCTTCGTCCTGAGTCGGAGGCTACCCGTCGCTGGTCGAAGGCTGTCGGGATCGATTTCCGAGAGGTTCACATCGAGACCAACGCGCACGATCTGACCTTGCTTTTCTCGGACCTTGAGGTAAGCGAGGTCCCGGTCGGATATGCGCCCTTCATCACGGACTAAGAACCAGGGTTCGCGTCACCTTGTGACTGGCGTGGTTCCGGATCGTTCTGCCTGCCATGGGGCGGGGTGATCTGAGTGATGCGGAGTGGGGACGGTTGCGGCCGTTCCTGCCGGTCAGCAACAGGCGTTGTGGCAGGTGGCGGGATCATCGGCAGGTGATCGATGGGATTCTGCACCGGGTGCGGACCGGTGTTCAGTGGCATGACCTGCCCGAGCGGTTCGGGCCGTGGAAGACGGTCTACGAACGGCACCGGCTGTGGTCGTCCGACGGGACGTGGGAGCGTCTGCTCCAGCAGGTCCAGGCCGAGGCCGACACCGCAGGCGAGATCGACTGGGATGTCTCGGTCGACTCCACGATCGTGCGGGCGCATCAGCATGCGGCGGGTGCCCGCACCGACCCGCCGCCGGCCCCCGCCTCAAAGGGGGGGGTGCCCCTATCTCCTTCGTCAAGCGATCGTGATGATGGCGGGCATGACGGATGAGAATCAGGGCTTGGGTCGTGAGAGCCGCCGGGGGTGGACGCAGCTGCACTTCGCTGCGGACGAGCAGGATGCTGTGGCTGTCGGTTCTCTCCTGGCGGCGGGTGCGGAGGTGGATGCGCCGGATGGGCAGGGCAATACGCCGTTGTGGCAGTCCGTGTTCACGTATCGAGGCGATGGTGCGGTGGTGTCGCTGCTGGTCGAGGCCGGTGCTGATCCGGACGGGGACAACCTTCACGGGGTGAGCCCGCGGCGTCTCGCCGGCTGGCGTATGGGCTCAGATGTCGCGGTGCATCTCGGGGACCGTCGTTCCTCGTAATGCGATTTCTGCAGGTCAGGCCGACTTGGCGGGCTGGGGTACGTAGAAGGTTCCGTCGCGGAGCATCGCGAAGAGGACATCGGCCCGCCGTCTGGCGAGGCAGAGCAGGGCTTGGGTGTGGTGTTTCCCTTGGGCGATCTTCTTGTCGTAGTAAGCCCGCGATGCCGGGTCGCCCAGGGCAGCGAACGAGGAGAGGAAGAAAGCCCGTTTGAGCTGCTTCTTTCCCCGTCTGGAGGGCTGTTCGCCGCGGATCGAGGAGCCGGAACTGCGGGTCGCGGGCGCGAGTCCGGCGTAGGCGGCAAGGTGGCCGGCGGTCGGGAAGGTGCTGCCGTCGCCGACCTCGATCAGGATCCTGGCTCCGGTCCTGACGCCGACTCCCGGCATCGACCTCAGGACCTTCGAAAGAGGGTGAGACTCCAGGAGTTCCTCTATCCGCCCCGCCAGCAGTTTGCGCTGATCAAGCACGGCCGTCAGCGAGCCGGCCAGGCTCGGGACGATCAGCGCGGCCGCCTCGGTGCCCGGAACAGTGACGGTCTGCTCGTCCAGAGCGGTGAAGATCTCCTCGACCAGGCGCTCGGCCATCCGTGGCGCCTTCGGCCTCAACAACGTGACCAGCCGACGCCTGCCGGCCTTGCGGATCTGGGCCGGAGACCCGAACCGCTCCAGCAGCGTGAGGACGGCCGGGTGCTGCAACCGCGGCCCCAGCACCCGTTCCAGCGACGGATGGATCTGGGTCAGCAGACCGTGCAGCCGGTTCGCGACCCTGGTCGCTTCGCCGGCCAGGTCGTCGTCGAATCCAACGATCATCTCAAGCTCGGCGATCGTCTCGTCCTCGCCGTCGATCGCCCGCAGCGTGTGAGGCATCGCGCGGGCCGCGTCGGCGATGATGAACGCGTCCTTCGCGTCCGTCTTCGCCTCGCCGGGGTAGAGGTCGGCGATCCGCCGCATCGTCAGGCCCGGTAAGTAGGCGACTGGGCATCCCATGTCCCTCGCCACGGCCAGCGGCAGGGCTCCGATCGAGGCCGGCTGGTCGACCACGACCAGCACCGTTCCGTGCTTGGCCTGCAGCTTTGCGAACAGCTCGCGGAGCTTGGGCTCTGTGTTGGGCAGGCGCTTGTCGAAGGCCTTCTTTCCGGTCGGGGTGACGGCGGTGGCGTGGTGTTCGCCTTTGCCGACGTCCAGGCCGAGGAAAACGTCGATGTTGCCGGTGTCGATCACGTGCAGGCCCCTCCATCACGCTTTCGTCCGGCCTTGCCAGGGCACCGAGCTACCACATCCACGTTACGGAGAGCTCTTCCGGCTCGGGTGAAGCCGGTGCTCAAGCCCCTCATCAGCGGTCCGTCGATGCCTCCGGGCCCGGTGACACCACCCCCCGGATCATGAACAACAAGGGGGGGAAGTCATGCCGGACCCGAAGGCCGGAGGCCCCATTGCGGAGCCATGAAAAAGGTAACGGGGGGGCGAAGTCCCAGAACACCAGGTCGAGACGCCGTGGCAGAGCCTCGTCGCACGCCTGGTGGAGGTGGTGCTGGAGGTGAGGGCCTGGGACGCTCGCGCGGCGGGTTCACCACCAAGCTCCACCTGAGCGCCGACGGCCGCTGCCGCCCTCTGTCCTTGATCGTCACCCCAGGTCAGCGGGCCGACTGCACCCAGTTCCAAGCTGTGCTGGAGAAGATCCGCGTCCCCAAACTCGGGCTAGGCAGGCCCCGCAAGAAGCCCGACAGCATCGCGGCGGACAAGGCCTACAGCAACGGGCCGTGCCACCAGTACCTGCGCAGACGGGGCATCCGGCACACGATCCCGGAGAAGACCGACAGCCAGGCCGCCCGCCTGCGCAAGGGCTCACGCGGCGGACGGCCGCCGGGCTTCGGCGAAGACCGCTACAAGAAACGCAACACCGTTGAGCGGGCCATCAACCGCTTGAAACAGCACCGGGCGGTGGCCACTCGCTACGGCTGTGAGGATGTTCAGGTACCGCTTCGGGCGGTGGCCTGACTCGCGCTACGACTGGCCCTGGTGCCTTGAGTTTGATCTGTCGGCCACTGCACGG
>NZ_JBHVYI010000152.1:0-12865 GCF_042880975.1 Streptomyces sp. NPDC058289 | reverse complement strand
GTACGGGGCTGCGCGCGCAGCCCCGTACCGGCCCCCTCGGCTCCCAGGTGCTGCTAGGCGGGCAGCAGTGCCTCGATCGCCGCGATGACCTCGGCGGCCTCGGGCTCGGTGCGCGGGCGGAAACGGGCGACGACCTCGCCGGCGGGGGAGATCAGGAACTTCTCGAAGTTCCAGGTGATGTCACCGGCCTCGCCCTCGGCGTCCGGAACCTTCACGAGCTCCTCGTAGAGCGGGTGCCGGTTCTCACCGTTGACTTCGGACTTCTCCAGCATCGGGAAGGTGACGCCGAAGCCGGCCGCGCAGAACGTCTGGATGTCGTCGGCGTTGCCCGGCTCCTGGCCGCCGAACTGGTTGCAGGGCACGCCGATGACGGTGAAGCCCTTCTCCTCGTACTTGAACTGCAGGCGGGCCAGACCCGAGTACTGAGGGGTGAGACCGCACTGCGAGGCGGTGTTCACGAGCAGGATCGCCTTGCCCTTGTGCGCGGCGAGGCTGGTGGGCTCGTCGGACAGAGTGGTCAGCGGGATGTCGTACAGGCTCATCAAGCTCTCCTCGGCAGGCAAACACACGTCATACCCCCCGAGCCTAGGGCCTGTCGTCAAACTCCCGTCGTCGCCCGCGGGGCAGAAGGGAGTTTGACGACAGGCTCTAGGCCCCCATGCCGAGGAGGTCCTCCGCCGGGTCGTTGACCGGCTGGGGCATGCCCGTGAGGTCCATCACGAAGAGCGGTATCCCGAGGTCGTCCGCGCGGGAGCGGGCGTCTTCCGTATATCCGGCGAGGGAGAAGTAGACGCTCGTCGCGCAGGCCGTGAGCCCGTTCAGCCAGACGCACTCCACCGCCCGCAGCCCGGCCGGGGCCGTGGTCGGGTCCACCTGGGCGACCAGGCCGGGGGCCCGCAGGTCCACCGCCGTCGACGGGATCGGCCGCCCGTCGGGCTGGCGCACGTCCTGGAAGCCGAGCCAGCGCAGGTACAGCGCGGCGGTGACCACGGCGTCCCGGGCGGTACGGATGGTCACGGGCCGGAAGGCGGGGCGGGGCACCGGAGGGTCGGTGGCAGGGGGCGGGTCCGCCGGGGCATGCATCGGGCCGCGCGCCGGGCCCTGCGCCGGATCGGCTCTCGGGTGCGGTGCCGGGCCCGGCACCGAGGCAGCCGCACCCGGTCCCCCGGGCGACGCCGGCCGCCCGGGCACCTCCCCCGCGCGCGGGGGAGTCCGTACATCCCCACCGGAGACCCCACCCGAGGCCCCACCCGTGCCGGCACCCGTGCCGGCACCCGCAAGCGGCCCCCCGAGCGTCCCCGGAACCCCGCCCACCGGCTCCAGCGGATGCACCGGAACCAGTACGACCGTCCCGCACGAGGTGCACCCCACCTCCGGATGCGGCCACTCGCTCTCCCGCCCGCAGGCCCCGCACCGCACCGCGACCCAGCTCTGCGTCCAGGTGCGGTGGGTCAGCTCCCGGGGCGGCGAGGTCAGGTCCAGGGGAGGGGTGACCGGGTTCCCGCAGGCGCAGGGGAAGACCGGGGCGGCGTAGTCGTTCTCGCGCAGGCACGCCGGGCAGCGCACCGGTACCGCATCCGCCATGAGACCTGGGCCCCCTTCGTCGCTGTGCGTAGCCCCATGGTCCACCACCTGCCACCGGAGGGGTGGGCAGACCCCCGATTTTCAGTCGAGCCCTGGTTTTTCGTACAACTCACTGCCCAAGACGCGGCTTTTGGTGGGTTCCGGGGTGTCGTACCGCCTTGACGTTGCGGGGAGTCCCCGCTTAGCTTGTTCCGTATAGCAGAACAAAACTTCCGGATTACGGAAAAGCCTGACCCGCCAGACCCGCAGGAGAACTCGATGCCTCGTATGACAGCCGCCGCCGCTGCAGTGGAGATCCTCAAGCTCGAGGGTGTCGAACAAGCGTTCGGCGTCCCCGGTGCTGCGATCAACCCGTTCTACCGCGAGCTCAAGAACGTGGGCGGAATCGCGCACACCCTGGCCCGCCACGTCGAGGGTGCCTCGCACATGGCCGAGGGTTACACCCGCGCCAAGGCCGGCAACATCGGCGTCTGCATCGGTACCTCGGGCCCGGCCGGCACCGACATGATCACCGGCCTGTACTCCGCGATCGCGGACTCGATCCCGATCCTGTGCATCACCGGTCAGGCTCCGGTCTCGAAGCTCCACAAGGAGGACTTCCAGGCCGTCGACATCGCCTCGATCGCCAAGCCGGTCACCAAGAAGGCCACGACCGTCCTGGAGGCCGCGCAGGTCCCGGGCGTGTTCCAGGAGGCCTTCCACCTGATGCGCTCCGGCCGTCCGGGCCCGGTCCTGATCGACCTCCCGATCGACGTCCAGCTGACCGAGATCGAGTTCGACCCCGAGACCTACTCGCCGCTGCCGGTCTACAAGCCGAGCGCCACCCGCGCCCAGGCCCGCAAGGCCCTGCAGTTCCTGCTCGAGTCCGAGCGTCCGCTGATCGTCGCCGGTGGCGGCATCATCAACGCCGACGCCTCCGACCTGCTGGTCGAGTTCGCCGAGCTGACGAACGTCCCGGTCATCTCCACCCTCATGGGCTGGGGCGTCATCCCGGACGACCACGAGCTGGCCGCCGGCATGGTCGGTGTCCAGACCTCGCACCGCTACGGCAACGCGACGTTCCTCGAGTCGGACTTCGTCTTCGGCATCGGCAACCGCTGGGCCAACCGTCACACCGGTTACAACCTCGACGCCTACACCAAGGGCCGCAAGTTCGTCCACGTCGACATCGAGCCGACCCAGATCGGCAAGATCTTCGCCCCGGACTTCGGCATCGCCTCGGACGCCAAGGCGGCCCTGGAGCTCTTCGTCGAGATCGCCAAGGAGCTCAAGGCCGAGGGCAAGCTGCCCGACTTCAGCGCCTGGGCCGCTTCCGCGCAGGAGCGCAAGGCGACGCTGCTGCGCCGCACGCACTTCGACAACATCCCCATGAAGCCGCAGCGCGTCTACGAGGAGATGAACAAGGCGTTCGGCCCCGAGACCCGCTACGTCACCACCATCGGTCTGTCCCAGATCGCCGGTGCGCAGATGCTGCACGTCTACAAGCCGCGCAACTGGATCAACTGTGGCCAGGCCGGCCCCCTCGGCTGGACCATCCCGGCCGCCATCGGTGCCGCCACCGCGGACCCGGAGACCCCGATCGTCGCGCTGTCCGGCGACTACGACTTCCAGTTCATGATCGAGGAGCTGGCGGTCGCCGCCCAGCACAAGGTCCCCTACGTTCACGTCCTCGTGAACAACGCCTACCTGGGTCTGATCCGTCAGGCGCAGGGCGGCCTGGGCATCAACTTCGAGGTCAACCTCGAGTTCGAGAACATCAACACCCCCGAGCTGGGTGTCTACGGTGTCGACCACGTCAAGGTCGCCGAGGGCCTGGGCGTCAAGGCGATCCGCGTCACCGACCCGGACAAGCTGGGCGAGGCCTTCGAGACGGCCAAGAAGTGGGCCCAGGAGCACCAGGTTCCGGTCGTCGTCGAGGCCATCCTCGAGCGCATCACCAACATCTCGATGAGCAAGACGGTCGACATGAGCGACGTCACCGAGTTCGAAGAGGTCGCGACCGAGCTGGGTCACGCCCCGACCGCGCTCCGCAACACCCTGCCCGCCTAGTCCCATCAGGCTGGTCCAGCACCACCGAACGGCCCCCGTCCCTCCTCCAGGAGGAACGGGGGCCGTTCCGCGTTCCCTACGGGTCCCAGGTCCCGGAAGCGTCCCGCGGGGCGGAACGCCGGGGGACCGCGGCGGTGGCCCCGGCCGCCGGCTCCGCCTGGAACGGCATGTCCGTGCGCCGGCTGAGCGTGCTCTCGTGGAGCACCTTGTACAGGCCCGGGTTCTGGTGGGCCCACGTGCCCGGGAGGAGGATGCGCGCCCGGAGCAGGGCCGCCGGGTCCACCGAAGCCGCTTCCGCCCCTTCGATGCCCCGTACGAGGTCGTTCTGGCAGCGCTCCATGGCGGCCACGACGAGGGCGTCCCGGTCCGCGAAGTGGATGTAGACGGAGGTGGCGGCGATGCCCACCTCGCGCGCCACGGCACGCAGGGACAGCGCCTGGTCGTCCGCGAGTTGCTCCTGGAGGACGGCCTGATCGTCGAGCACGGGGACGTGATGCAGCCCGTACCCGAGGACGCCGAGAGCGAGAACGGGAACGGGGACGGGATGTTCTGATCCCCGGCTGCTCGACACAGCGCCGGGCATGACAAAGAGCCGAGTCACGGGACCGTCCGTGACTCGGCTCTTTGAGTGTGTGTTGCTTGTTACCGCCCGACGGTACGAGGCTGGCGCGACAGGACGTTCGCACCGCCGGGCGGAGTTGTGGTGGCGTCGGGCGGAACCCGACGGCCGGAGGTCGGCGCAGCCGGCCCGATGCCCGCGGAGCGGTGTGAGGGCGGCGTCCAGGAGAGGCCGTTCGCACCGCCGGGCGGAGTTGTGGTGGCGTCGGGCGGAACCCGACGGCCGGAGGTTCTCCTTCGCATACAGGGGGCTCTGTGCGTGGCCCCTATATAGAGGAGTGGTTTTGGCTGGGACCGTGGCGAACGGCGACGAGAACTCCGGCTTCGTCTCCCTCAGGTCAAGAGACGGGCCTCGGAACCCATTACCACCGCACTGGCTCGCACGCTCGCCACGGTCCTCGTCCTGCCCTCACCGCGTACCACCCCTCATCCGGGTCCGCGGTGTGGGCTCAGCACCCGGATCCTGACCTCCCGTCAGAATCCCGGCGCAGCTTGTGGGCTCAGGCGTCGCGCAGGGCGCGAACGGCCTCCTCGACGCGCTTGCCGTAGTCGGCGTCCGCGGCGTGGAAGTGAGCCAGGTTCTTCTCGATGACGTCCTCGAGGGTGACCTGAGACAGGCCGCCGGCGATGGTCGCCACCAGACGCTGCTTCTCGGCCTCCGACATCAGGCGGTAGAGCTCACCGGCCTGGAAGAAGTCGTCGTCCTTGGTGTGGGCCGGAGCCTCGTGGGTGCCCGTGTAGCCGGAGACGGCCTTCGGGGCGCCCAGCGCCAGACCGGTCTCGGCCGGACCCTGGTGCGAGTTGGGCTCGTAGTTCTTGTCGTGGCGCGAGCCGTTGCGCAGCGCCATGACGCCGTCGCGGCCGTAGTTGTCGGCCTTCGTCGCCTTCGGGGCGTTGACCGGGATCAGGGTGTGGTTCACACCGAGGCGGTAACGCTGGGCGTCGGCGTACGCGAAGAGACGGCCCTGGAGCATCTTGTCCGGCGAGGCGGTGATGCCCGGGACGAAGTTGTTCGGGGAGAACGCGGCCTGCTCGACCTCGGCGAAGACGTTGTCCGGGTTGCGGTCGAGGACCAGACGGCCCACGCGCTGCAGCGGGTAGTCGCTGTGCGGCCACACCTTGGTGAGGTCGAACGGGTTGAAGCGGTAGTCCGCGGCCTCGGAGGCCGGCATGACCTGGACGTAGAGGGTCCAGCTCGGGTTCACACCGCGCTCGATCGCCTGCAGCAGGTCGGTCTGGTGCGAGTTGGCGTCGGAGCCGACGAGCTCGGCGGCCTGCTCGCCCGACAGGCAGCGGATGCCCTGGTTCGTCTTGAAGTGGTACTTGACGAAGAAGGCCTCGCCCTGGGCGTTGGTCCACTGGTACGTGTGGGAGCCGTAGCCGTTCATGTGACGGTACGACGCCGGGATACCGCGGTCACCCATCAGCCAGGTGATCTGGTGCGTCGCCTCGGGGGCGTGCGCCCAGAAGTCCCAGACGTTGTCCGCTTCCTGCTTGCCCGTGAAGGGGTCGCGCTTCTGGGAGTGGATGAAGTCGGGGAACTTGATCGGGTCCTTGATGAAGAACACCGGGGTGTTGTTGCCGACGAGGTCGTAGTTGCCCTCTTCGGTGTAGAACTTCAGCGCGAAGCCGCGCGGGTCGCGGACGGCGTCCGCGCCACCCAGCGAGTCGGCCACGGTGGAGAACCGCAGGAAGGTCTCGGTCTTCTTGCCGACCGTGTTCAGGAACGCGGCGCTGGTGTACGCGGTGACGTCGTCGGTCACCTCGAAGTGGCCGTACGCGGCGGAGCCGCGGGCGTGCACCACGCGCTCCGGGATGCGCTCGCGGTTGAACCGGGCGAGCTTCTCGAGGAGCTGCTGGTCCTGGATCAGCAGGGGGCCACCGACGCCGGCGGTAGCGGAGTTCTGGTTGTCGGCGACCGGGGCGCCAGACTCGGTCGTCAGCGTGCGCTTCGACATGGTGACCTTCCGTACGGGGAACTGCTGACGGAAATCGTCTTCCGTCATGCGGAACAGACTAATTTCGGCATGAACGCGACGTCAACAGTTTGTTGAAATGAAAGTTGTGGGAGAGGTGATCCGGACGGTGCCGGCACTTGGGCGCGACAGGACAGGTGTCAGCACCGGCACCATCCGGAAACTCAGGGCCCCGCGAGCGGGGCGGGTGGCGGCCCTGTGAGCGGGCCGCCTATCGGAGCGGAGCTCAGATCTGGGCGCCGGAGAGGCGCTCGACCGCGCGGAGCAGCGCGGAGTGGTCCAGGCCACCGTCGCCCTGGGCGCGCAGCGAGGCGACCAGCTGGGCGACGACCGCGCCGACCGGGAGGGCCGCACCGACGTTGCGGGCGGCGTCGGTGACGATGCCCATGTCCTTGTGGTGCAGGTCGATCCGGAAACCGGGCTTGAAGTCGCGGTTCAGGAAGTTGGCCTTCTTGCGGGTCAGGACCGTGGAGCCGGCCAGACCGCCGTTGAGCACGTCCAGAGCGGCTTCGAGGTTCACGCCCGACTTCTCGAGGAAGACGACGGCCTCGGCGCACGCCTGGATGTTCACCGCGACGATGAGCTGGTTGGCAGCCTTCACCGTCTGGCCGGAGCCGTGCGGGCCACACAGGACGATGACCTTGCCGAGGGCCTCGAGGACCGGCAGGGCCTCGTCGAAGTCGGCCTGCTCGCCACCCACCATGATCGACAGGACGGCCTCGATGGCACCGGCCTCGCCACCGGACACCGGGGCGTCGATGACGCGGATGCCCTTGGCGGCGGCGTTCTTCGCCAGGTCGACCGAGGTCTGCGGGGTGATCGACGACATGTCGATGATCAGCGCGCCGGACTTGGCGTTCTCGAGGATGCCGTTCTCGCCGTACGAGATGGCCTCGACCTGCGGGGAGGCGGGCACCATCGTGATGATCACGTCGGCGTCCTTGACCGCGTCGGCGATCGAACCGGCGACGGCGCCACCGGCCGCGGCCAGGCGGTCCAGCTTGTCCTGCTCCAGCGTGAAGCCGGTGACCGAGTAGCCGGCCTTCAGGAGGTTCTCGGCCATGGGGGAGCCCATGATTCCGAGACCGATCCACGCGATCTTGGGGAGGTTGCTCATGATGAGGGTCCTTCTCTTAATGCTTCGTACGAAAAGTTCGTCTGGTGCCTGGCTGTTCGCCCGGACTTTTCCGCTTACTTCGCGGCGCGGGCCTCGGCGGGCAGCCACGCGAAGGAGGCGGCGGCGTCGGCGGCCTTGTACTCGAGGCCGACAAAGCCCTGGTAGCCGGCCTTCTGGAGCTGGTCGAGCAGCTCTTCGAGGGGCAGCTCGCCGGTGCCGGGGGCACCTCGTCCCGGCTTGTCCGCAATCTGGACGTGTCCGGTCTTGGCGGCGTACTTTTCGATGACCTCGGAGAGGTCCTCATCGTTCATCGCCAGGTGGTACAGGTCGAGCAGGAACTTGGCGTTCCCGAGGCCGGTGGCCTCGTTCACCTTGTCCACTACCTCGATGCCGGCCGGGGCGCTCACCAGCGGGTAGAGCGGCGACTCGGGCTTGTTCAGGGTCTCGATCAGGAGGATCGCGCCGACGCGGTCCGCGGCCTGAGCCGCCACGACCAGGTTCTTCAGCGCGAGCTCGTCCTGAACGGCCGGGTCCACGCCTTCGACGCGGTTGCCGTAGAGGGCGTTCAGCGCCTTGCAGCCGACCGAGGCGGCGAAGTCCGCAGCCACGTTGATGTTGGCGTTGAACCGCTCCGACTCCTCACCGGGAACCGATACCGCACCGCGGTCGGGGCCCGGCAGCTGGCCGGCGTAGAAGTTCAGGCCCACCAGCTGGGTGCCGGCGTCCTCAAGAGCGGTCTTGAGGGCGTCGAGCTCCTCCTGAGCGGGGGTGGGGGTCTCGATCCAGGGCCACCACAGCTCGACCGCCGTGAAGCCCGCTGCGGCAGCAGCCGCGGGACGCTCCAGGAGCGGGAGTTCCGTGAAGAGGATCGAAAGATTTACATCGAAGCGCTGGTCCGTGTATCCCATGAGGGGTGTGCGCTCCTTCCGTATTGCGGAAGTTAGTTTCTGCCTGATGGAAGACTGCAAGCAGGGCGGCCCGGTTGTCAAGTGCCGCCTCCCGAAAAGTCCGTCCCGCCCGTCTCCCGGCCGCCACCCCTCAACGAGGCGCTTTCGCGCCGCCCCTCCTGGTCCGGGTAGCTTGAGCGGCGTGCGATTGAGAGTGGAGTTCACGACCGAGCCCTTCGATCTAGAAGAGGCCCCTGCCCATGCCGTAGCCGCTCGCGAGGTCATTCAGACGGCCCAGCTGGACGCGGTGGATGTCGGCCCGTTCGGCAATACGGCCGAGGGGGAGTCCGAGGCGGTGTTGACCGCGGTCACCGCGCTGCTGCGGAACTCCCTGGAAGCCGGAGCCACGCGCGTCTCGCTCCAGGTCAATGTGATCGGGGAGGACACGCCATGACCGAGCCCCGGGACCACCCGTTCGTCGCCGCGGTCAAGCCGCTGGTGGACGCGATGGGCGGCGAGCTGATGGATCCGTCCCTGGCCCAGCCCGACGACGTCGTGCTCGCCTGGGAGGGTCAGGACCTGCTGGCCGTACGGCTTCCGCAGCTCTCCGACTCGCTGGACCACATCCTGGCGGCGCTGGAGCGCCGGCACGGCGTACCGTTGGCCCAGCTCGACCGGAAGTCCAAGCAGGACGTCGTGCGGATACTGGAGGCGCGCGGCGCCTTCTCGGTCCGGCACGGTGTGGAAACGGTCGCAGGGGCCCTGGGCGTGAGTCGCTTCACGGTCTACAACTACTTGAACAGGGACTCGAACACTCCCAAAGGGCCCACCGGGACCCACCCGGAGTGAATCCTGAATGACCCACCGTGACGAGCCGCCGCCCAATTCACCCGGGCGGCGGCTTTTGTGTACGGGAAGTTTCAACAAAGTGTTGACGCCGTGTTGTCGAGGGCGTTAGCTATGCGCAGCCCGTCAAAGCAACAACAGGCCACGGAGGCCTACCGTGACTTCGAGTCCGACCCCGGGTCTCACCCGGTTCAACGCCTTGGACGACAGCGCGGCCACGGCCGAGCTGCACGAGGTGTGTGCCAGCTCGGCATGGGGCAGCAAGCTGCTCGCCCAGCGCCCCTTCACCAGCGTCGAAACCCTGTTCTCCGCGAACGAGGCCGCCATGGCCGAGCTCACCGCGGAGGACCTGGGCGAGGCGATGGGTGGACACGCGCCGATCGGCCGGCCGAAGCCGGGAGACCCGACCTCCGCCCGCGAGCAGCGCGGCATGGCCGGTGCCTCGGAGGAGCTCAAGACCGAGCTCCTCGAACTGAACCTGGCCTACCAGGACAAGTTCGGCCACGTCTTCCTCATCTGCGCCACCGGTGCGACCGGTGAGTTCATGCGGGACGCGGTCAAGGTCCGGATCGAGAACTCGCCGGAACAGGAGCGGGAAATCGCTCGTGGCGAGCTCGTCAAGATCAACCGGATTCGGCTGACCCGTCTCGTGGAATCCGTAGAAGGAGAGTAAGACCGAGCATGAGCACTGAGACCACCGCGTCGGTGTCCACGCACATCCTGGACACCAGCATCGGAAAGCCCGCCGAAGGCGTCGCGATCTCCCTGTCGGCCCGTACGGGTCTCGACGGTGAGTGGGCGGCCCTGGGCGGATCCGCCACCGATGCCGACGGGCGCTGCAAGGACCTGCCGGCCCTGCCGGAGGGCACCACCCACGTGCGCCTCGACTTCGAGACCGAGACGTACTTCTCCAAGAAGCAAGCCGCCGAGGCACAGCAGGACGCCCCCCGCGTAAGGGACAGCGGTGCGTTCTTCCCCGAGGTCACCATCACCTTCGCGGTGAACCCGGGCGAGCACTATCACGTACCGCTGCTGCTCAACCCGTTCGGCTACTCCGTTTACCGAGGGAGCTAGCATGGCCACCATTCTGGGCCAGAACCAGTACGGCAAAGCAGAGAACCGCGTAGTCAAGATCACGCGGGACGGCGACACCCACCACATCAAGGACCTGAACGTCTCGGTCGCCCTTTCGGGCGACATGGACGACGTCCACTACTCCGGCTCGAACGCCAACGTCCTGCCGACGGACACCACCAAGAACACGGTGTATGCGTTCGCCAAGGAGTACGGCATCGAGTCCGCCGAGCAGTTCGGCATCCACCTGGCGCGTTGGTTCGTCAACAGCCAGGAGCCGATCCAGAAGGCCCGCATCCGGATCGAGGAGTACTCCTGGTCCCGGATCGCGACCTCGGACGCGAACTCCAAGTTCATCGGCTCCGACGAGGTGAACCACTCCTTCGTCCGCGAGGGCATGGAGACCCGGGTCACCCAGATCACGTACGACGGCAAGAACTGGGAGGTCATCTCCGGCCTCAAGGACCTGGTCGTCATGAACTCCACGAACTCCGAGTTCTGGGGTTACGTGAAGGACAAGTACACGACCCTGAAGGAGGCCTACGACCGCATCCTGGCGACCCAGGTTTCGGCTCGCTGGCGCTTCGCCTGGTCGGATGACGAGCAGCGGATGCCCAACTGGGAGAAGTCCTACGCCGAGACCCGGAAGCACATGCTCCAGGCCTTCGCGGAGACCTACTCCCTGTCGCTGCAGCAGACCCTGTACCAGATGGGTTCGCGCATCATCAACCACCGTTCGGAGATCGACGAGGTTCGCTTCTCGCTCCCGAACAAGCACCACTTCCTCGTCGACCTCGAGCCCTTCGGTCTCAAGAACGACAACGAGGTCTACTTCGCCGCGGACCGCCCGTACGGTCTGATCGAGGCGACGGTCCTCCGCGACGGCGTAGACGCCCGTATCCCCGTGGACATGACCAACCTCTGATGTGGCACGCGCGTCCCGGGGCTCCGCAGTGGCCCCGGGGCGGCGCGACACCCGTCGGCACGCTCAACACTTTCAACTTCCTGAATCGGCACCCGGACGCACCACACGGGGCGGCAGTACTGTCAGCTGTCAAGGCCCCCGGCTCCGGCACTCAAATCCCCTGGGTTTTGCCGTGCCCGCACCGCCACTGAAAGCACGAGGAAGTCCCATGGCAGCATCGGCAGCCAATGACAGCGCCGTAGAGCGCATCGTCATCGAAAACTGTGCGATTGCGACCGTTGACGCCAACGACACCGAGTACGCCTCGGGCCACGTGGTCGTCGCCGGCAACAAGATCGAGTTCGTCGGCGCGGGCAAGGCCCCCGAGAACCTCGAGAACGTCGTCCGCCGCATCGACGGCACCGGGCACCTCGTGACTCCCGGTCTGGTCAACACGCACCACCACTTCTACCAGTGGATCACGCGTGGTCTGGCCACCGACCACAACCTCTTCAACTGGCTGGTCGCGCTGTACCCGACGTGGGCGCGCATCGACGAGCAGATGACGTACACGGCCGCGCAGGGCTCCCTCGCCGCGATGGCCAAGGGTGGCGTCACCACCGCGATGGACCACCACTACGTCTTCCCCAAGGGTTCGGGCGACCTCTCCGGGTCGATCATCCGCGCCGCGTCCGAGATGGGCGTCCGCTTCACCCTCGCCCGCGGTTCGATGGACCGCAGCGAGAAGGACGGCGGCCTGCCGCCGGACCACGCGGTCGAGACCCTCGAAGGTGCCCTCGCGGACACCGAGGCGACCGTGAAGAAGTACCACGACTCCTCCTTCGACGCGATGACCCAGGTCGCCGTCGCCCCGTGCTCCCCCTTCTCGGTCTCCACCGAGCTGCTGAAGCAGGGCGCCGAGATGGCCCGCCGGCTGGGTGTGCGCATGCACACGCACGGCTCGGAGACCGTCGAGGAAGAGCAGTTCTGCAAGGAACTGTTCGGCATGGGCCCGACCGACTACTTCGAGTCGACCGGCTGGCTCGGCGAGGACGTGTGGATGGCGCACAGCGTCCACATGAACGACTCCGACATCGCCGCGTTCGCCCGTACCAAGACCGGTGTCGCGCACTGCCCGTCCTCCAACGCCCGACTGGCCGCCGGCATCGCCCGCGTCCCGGACATGCTCGCCGCCGGTGTCCCGGTCGGCCTCGGCGTGGACGGCACCGCCTCGAACGAGTCCGGTGAGCTGCACACCGAGCTGCGCAACGCGCTGCTGATCAACCGCCTGAACCCGGTCCACCGCGAGCGCGCCCTGAACGCCCGCCAGGCCCTGCGCCTCGGTACCTTCGGCGGCGCCCAGGTCCTCGGCCGCGCCTCGAACATCGGTTCGCTGGAGGTCGGCAAGTGCGCCGACCTGGTGCTCTGGAACCTGAACACCCTCCTGCACTCCTCGATCGCCGACCCGGTCACCGCGCTGGTCTTCGGTGCGGCGGCCCCGGTCACCGCGTCGTTCGTCAACGGCAAGCAGATCGTCGAGAACAACCGTCTGCTCTTCGCCGACGAGGACGCCATCGCCGTGTCCACTCGGGAAGAGGCCCAGCGCCTCGCGCGGATCTCCGCGCAGGCCTGATCCCACGGAGTCCGGCCGGGGGGGACGGCCCCCGGCCGGCGGGGGCGGGCGCCCGCCGGGGGCGGCGGCGGGGGTGGGGGGGGGGGGGCCCCCCGCCGAAGGGGTTACGGGGGGTTTGGGGACCGGCCCCGCAGGGGTACGCGTCACGACGTCACCGTCCAGGAGTCTGGGAGGGCC
>NZ_JBHVYI010000151.1:0-13179 GCF_042880975.1 Streptomyces sp. NPDC058289 | reverse complement strand
CCGCCACCCTCTCGGTCACCGGCAGCGCGCCCTTCTCGTACCCGAGGTGGGCGAAACCGGTCATGGTGTGGATCGGCCACGGGTAGCCCGGGGGTCGTCCCCGGGCCGCACCCCTTCCGGCGCCCCTACGGTCAGGCGAGCGGGCCGGTGACGGCCTCGACGGCGTCCACGAGTGCACCCGAACGAACGAAGGCGTCCGCGGCGGCCAGGTCGGGCGCGAGGAAACGATCCGGCCCGGGACCCTCCACACCCGCCGCACGCGCCGCCGCGATGGCGGCCCGGCTGGCCGGCGCCGGGGTGAGCCCGTGACGCAGCTCGATGGCACGGGTGGCCGCGTACAGCTCGATCGCGACGATCCGGGTGAGGTTGTCGACGGCGGTACGGAGCTTGCGCGCGGCCGACCAGCCCATCGAGACGTGGTCCTCCTGCATGGCGGAGGAGGGGATCGAGTCGGCGGAGGCGGGAACCGCGAGCCGCTTCATCTCACTCACCAGGGCGGCCTGCGTGTACTGGGCGATCATGAGCCCGGAGTCCACACCGGCGTCGTCCGCGAGGAACGGCGGCAGACCGTGCGAACGGTTCTTGTCGAGCAGCCGGTCGGTGCGCCGCTCGGCGATGGAGCCGAGGTCGGCGGCGGCGATGGCCAGGAAGTCCAGGACGTACGCGACCGGGGCGCCGTGGAAGTTTCCGTTGGACTCCACGCGCCCGTCGGGCAGCACGACCGGGTTGTCGACGGCGGCGGCCAGCTCGCGGGAGGCGACGAGGGCGGCGTGCGCCATGGTGTCGCGGCCCGCGCCGGCGACCTGCGGGGCGCAGCGCACGGAGTAGGCGTCCTGGACGCGCGGGGCGGACTCCTCCTGGAAGTGCCCGGTGAGCCCGGAGCCCTTCAGGACGGCGGCCATGTTCGCGGCGGAGGCACCCTGGCCGGGGTGCGGGCGGATGGCGTGCAGCTCGGGCTGGAGCACCTTCTCGGTGCCGAGCAGCGCCTCCAGCGTCAGCGCGGCGGTGATGTCGGCGGAGGTGTACAGCTTGCCGAGGTCGGCGAGGGCCATGACCAGCATGCCGAGCATGCCGTCGGTGCCGTTGAGGAGGGCGAGGCCCTCCTTCTCGCGGAGCTCGACGGGGGCGATCCCGGCCTCGGCGAGCAGCTCCCCGGCGGGCCGCACGGTCCCGTCGGGGCCCTCCGCGTCGCCCTCGCCCATCAGCGCGAGCGCGCAGTGCGAGAGCGGGGCGAGGTCGCCCGAGCAGCCGAGGGAGCCGTACTCGTGCACGACGGGGGTGATCCCGGCGTTGAGCACGTCGGCCATCGTCTGCGCGACGGACGGCCGGACGCCGGTGTGCCCGGAGGCGACGGTCTTCAGCCGCAGGAACATCAGCGCACGCACGACCTCCCGCTCGACGCGCGGGCCCATGCCGGCGGCGTGCGAGCGGACGATGTTGCGCTGGAGCTGCGCGCGCAGCTCGGGGCTGATGTGCCGGGAGGCGAGCGCCCCGAACCCGGTGGACACCCCGTAGACGGGCTCGGGCTTCGCGGCGAGCGCCTCCACGATCTCGCGGGCCCGTCCCAGCGCGGCGACGGCCTCGCCGGAAAGCTCGACACGGGCGTTGCCGCGGGCGACGGCGATCACGTCTTCGGCGGTGGTCCCGGACGTTCCCACCACGACAGTGTGCATATCCATATTCAGCACCCTACGGACTGAATCTCTTCATGTCACTCCCTCTCAACGCACCGCTCGCGCGGCTCGGCCCTGGCGGGCCTCCCCGGCTTCGCGCCGCTGCGCCGAACTCCGTCCGGCGGTGGTCGGGCGGTGCTGCCGCCCCCGGCCGTCCCGGCGCGGGGCCCGGTGGGCGGGTGCGGGCGGTTCGGCCCTGCGGGGCCGGGTCCCCTACCCGCCCTTCGCCCGTTCCCCGGGGCTACGCCCCGGACCCGTTGCCGAGCGCGGCGCCGTTCCCGGGGGCCGGCCCCCGGCGGGCCCGGGCGCAGCCAATCCAGCCGTCCGGCGCTTGAGGACCGGGGTCCGGGACGCTGCGCACGTCCGGGACACCGCCAGGCCGCCCGGGCCACCGCTACGCCCGCCCGCGGAAGCGGCGCCGCTCCCCCGGCCCCCCGGGCTTCGCGTCGGCGAGCCGGACCACCGCCGTGTCCCGCCCCGCGACCACCGGCTTCGCCGACCGCGCCGCCTTCGCCTTGTACTGCGCCGCATCCGCCAGCCGGAACAGCCGCCGGGAGGATTTCACCGGCCCGATGGGGTCCCCCGTCGAGGCGACCCCGCAGGCGACCCCCTCCCCCAGCTCCAGCTCGGCGGCCCGCAGGCACACCTCCTCGGTGACCCGTACCACCTCGTCCGCCGAAGGCCCCACGCTGACCAGGCAGAACTCGTCCCCGCCCAGCCGCGCCACCAGCGCACCCGGCAGCATCGCCCCGCACAGGCTGAGCACGGAGCCGAACCGTTCCAGCAGCCGGTCGCCCATCGCGTGGCCCAGGGTGTCGTTGACCTTCTTCAGGCCGTTCAGGTCGCAGACGACCAGACTCACCACGACGTCGGCCCCGCCCCGGCGATGCTCCTCCAGCGCCTCGTCGAGCCGCATGTCCACGGCCCGCCGGTTGGCCAGCCCGGTCAGCGGGTCGGTGAAGGCGAGCCGGCGGGCCTCCTCCAGCCGGTCGCTCTGCGCCAGCCCGGCCGCGATCACCGCCGCGAGGACCTCTCCGAACTCCGCGTCGTCCTCGTCGAAGTCCGCCATGCCCTCGTCCCGGGCCACGTAGAGCTCGCCCCAGGCCCGCCCGCTCAGCACGATCGGGGCCACCACGCACGTGCCGCGCCCGCGCCGCCGCAGCGCCTCGCCCCGGCGTCCCGGCCGGTCCCCGACCGCGCTGTCCACCCAGGCGTGGGGTCCGCCGCCGCCGACCCAGCGCTCGTGCAGGAACTCCGTGATCTCGGGGAAATCGTGCACGGGGTACGACTCGTCCTCGGGGAACTCCTCCTCCCCGTCCCTGCGCTCCCCCTCGTTCACGAGCACCCGCAGGCGCCCCCGCTCCCGCTCCCACGCGGAGATCGCGGCGAACGACCCGTCCATCGCCAGCCTCGCCCCGCGCGCGGCGGCCCGCACACTGTCCCGCGGCGCGCACGCGGCAGCCATGGCCTGCGCGAGGCCCACAACGGCTCGAAGCCGCCCGTCAACACCCATCACCCCAGGTTAGGGAGTTTTGTCCGATTTGGTGATAATTGGCGCGACATTCGGTGGTACCAAGATCACGCCCGGTCACCATTCGGAGCTCAGCGCACCGCCGGACACCCTCACACCCCGGGCCACTCCGGCTTCCGCTTCTCGTTGAACGCCGCCACGCCCTCGGCCCGGTCCCCCGAGAAGGCCACCGTCCGCCACGCCGCGTCCTCGATCTCCAGCCCGGCCGTCAGGTCCATGCCGTGCCCGAGCCGCAGCGCCCGCTTGGCCGCCCGCAGCCCGACCGGGGAGTTCGCCGCCATCGCCGCCGCCATCGCCAGGGCGGCCTCGCGGTCCGTCCCCGCCGGCACCACCGAGTCCACCAGACCCAGGTCCAGCGCCTCCTCGGCCTCCACCCGCCGTGCGGTGAAGATCAGCTCCGCCGCCCGCGCCGCCCCCACGCGCCTCGGCAGCAGCTGCGTGCCGCCACCGCCCGGGATCACCCCGACCGACACCTCGGGCAGCCCGACGACGGCCGTCTCGTCGGCCACGATGACATCGCACGCGAGGGCCAGCTCGAAGCCGCCGCCCAGCGCGAACCCGTGCACCGCCGCGATCACCGGCATCGGAAGCTCCAGGACTCCCCCGTACGCGCCCCGCGTGGTCGGCCGCTGCCGCAGCAGCTCGGCGTCCGAGAAGGAGTTCCGCTCCTTGAGGTCCGCGCCCACGCAGAACGCCCTCTCGGCGGTCGAGGAGAGCACGACGACCCGTACCGACGGGTCCGCACCCAGCTCCGCACACGCGGCGCCGATGCCCCGCGCCATCTCGGTCGACACGGCGTTCATCGCCTTGGGCCGATCCAGAACCAGCTCGGCGACCCCGCCCTCGTGTCGGTGCACAACCACAAATTCGGACACAGGGCGACCCTCCCGGTTAACGAACGTTATCCGGGGATCTTAGGGCTCCGGCGCGTCAGCGACCAGGGCTCCACCACGCCGAGGCCGCGGACCGGGCGCTGGAACATCGGCTGGAGCGCGAAGCGGTAGGCGCCGCCGCCCTCCTCGTTCTCCGCTTCCTTCTCCGAGACCGGCGCCGCGCCCGTGCGGCCCAGTTCCTCGGCCATCGCACCGTCCACCAGGACCGCGTCCTTCGGCGCTATCGACGTCAGTCGCGAGGCCAGGTTCACCGTGGTCCCGAAGACGTCGCCCATCCGGGTGGTCACCGTCCCGAAGGCGATGCCCACGCGCAGCTCCGGCATCTGCGGATCGGCTTCCATCGTCTCGATCAGCCGCAGCGCGATCTCCGCCGCCGTGGCCGCGTCGTCGGCGCAGTACAGCACCTCGTCGCCCAGCGTCTTGATCAGCCGGCCGCCGTGCGCCGCCACCAGGTCCGCCGAGGTCGTCTCGAAGGACTCGACCAGCTCGCCGAGCTCCTCCTCCTCCAGCCGCCGCGTCAGGCGCGTGAAGCCCACCAGGTCGGCGAAGCCCACCGCGAGGCGCCGGTCGACCATCTCCTCGTCGTCCGCCACCTGCACGACCCGCCCGGTCGCGGCCGCGAGCTGGCGCCGCCACACGTAGACGAGGAACTCCTCCAGCTCCGGCAGCAACAGCTCGACCAGCGGGTACGTGACCTCCGTACGGGTCATCCCCGGCTCCGGCGGCTCCGTCAGCCCCTCCAGGAAGGAGTCGATCTGCCACTCGGCGAGCCGGGCCGTGGTCTGCCCGGTGGACCGTGCCACCTGGACCGCCATCGGCTCGCTCAACAGCCCGGCCTCGACGAGGCCGGCGAGCCGGCGCAGCGCCAGTACGTCGGCCTCCGTCAGGGCCCTGGCCTGGCCGATGTCCGCGAAGCCCATGGCCCGCCAGAAGCGGGAGGCGAGCTCCATCGAGACCCCGGCGCTGCGGGCCGCCTGGAAGGGGGTGTACCGGCGCTCGGCGCCCAGGATCAGCTGTTCCAGGCGGATGGCGAGCGGGTCGGCCGTCGGCTGCGCCGTGTGGTCGACCTCGTGGTGGGGAGTGTGCTGCTCGCGCCCGATCGGGGTCGCGTGGACTCCGGAACCGCCCGAGCCGCCGGAGCCGCCCGCACCGCCCGTCGCCGTTCCGGGGGCGGGCGCGCTGGACTGAGGGTCGTCGACGGTCAAGGGCCGCCTCCTGTCCATTCCGTGCGCACTGCCGAACCGGGTGATCACCGCGAGGACCGGGATCGCCTAAACCATACGGCAGGTGTGCCGTAGCTCACTCCCCTACTCCGTCACCCGGGGCGGCCCCCCGGCGGGCTACCGCACGGACCGCAGATGGACGACGTCCCCTGCCCCCACGGCCTCGTGCTTGTCCTCCGCCGTCCGTACGACGAGCCGTCCGTCGGTGTCCACCGCTTCGGCCGTACCGGTGAGCGTGCGCCCGCCCGGCAGCTCGGCGCGCACGTGCTTGCCGAGGGTCGCGCAGCCCGCCGCGTACGTCTCCTGCAGACCGCTGGCCGCCGGGTCGCCGCCGGCCTCCCGCCAGTTCCCGTACCACTGCTCCAGGGAACGCAGTACGGCCTTCAGCAGCGGGTCCCGGTCGGTGACGGTGGCCTTGGCCAGCGCCAGCGACCCGGCGGTGTCCACCGGCAGCTCGGCGTCGGTCAGCGTCACGTTGAGCCCGATCCCGAGGACGACCCCGTCGGCCACCCGCTCGGCGAGGATCCCGCCGGTCTTGCGCTCCTCCCCGTCCACGGTGACCAGCAGGTCGTTGGGCCACTTGAGGGAGGTGTCCACGCCCGCAGCGCGCGAGAGCCCGGTGGCGGTGGCCACCCCGGCCAGCAGCGTCAGCCAGCCCCACCGCTCCTGCGGCACCGTGGGCCCGGGCTTCAGGAGCACGGAGAAGAACAGTCCGGACCGCGCGGGCGCGACCCAGCTCCGGTCGAGCCGGCCCCGTCCTGCGGTCTGCTCCTCGGCGACGAGCACGGCCCCCTCGGGCAGCTTCGCGGCCCGTGCGGCGAGATCGCTGTTGGTGGACCCGGTGGAGCCCACCACCTCCAGCGAGCTCCACAGCCCCTCACCGGTCACGAGGGCCCGCTGCAGCGCGGCAACGTTCAAGGGCGGCCGGTCCAGACTCGACCAACGGCCCGCGGAAGCTCCGGTCGAAGCCCCGCCTGATGCATCTGATGGCGTCATGCAACCCAGATTAGGTGTGTCAAACGCCGCACCGCCGAGCGCCATGCCCGCCGATACGCTACGCACCAGTAGCTAGTAAAAACCAAGTAAGTCACCAGGCAGTTGACACCACGCAGGGAGCCGCGACCCCGATGTCACAACCGTCAGAGCCGATCGACATGCACACCACCGCGGGGAAGATCGCGGATCTGCAGCGCCGCGTCGAGGAAGCCACGCACGCCGGGTCAGGGCGGGCGGTGGAAAAGCAGCACGCCAAGGGCAAGCTGACGGCGCGTGAGCGGGTGGCCCTGCTGCTGGACGAGGGGTCCTTCGTCGAGCTGGACGAGTTCGCCCGGCACCGGTCGACGAGCTTCGGGCTGGAGAAGACCCGCCCGTACGGCGACGGCGTCGTCACCGGCTACGGGACCGTCGACGGGCGGCCCGTCGCCCTGTTCTCGCAGGACTTCACCGTCTTCGGCGGGGCCCTCGGCGAGGTCTACGGCCAGAAGATCATGAAGGTCATGGACTTCGCGCTGAAGACCGGCTGCCCGCTGATCGGCATCAACGACTCCGGCGGCGCCCGCATCCAGGAGGGCGTCAGCGCGCTCGGCATGTACGGCGAGATCTTCCGCCGCAACGTCCACGCCTCCGGCGTGATCCCGCAGATCAGCCTGGTCGTCGGCCCGTGCGCCGGCGGGGCCGTGTACTCCCCCGCCATCACCGACTTCACGGTCATGGTCGACCAGACCTCGCACATGTTCATCACCGGCCCGGACGTCATCAAGACCGTCACCGGCGAGGACGTCGGCTTCGAGGAGCTGGGCGGGGCGCGCACGCACAACAGCACGTCCGGCGTCGCGCACCACATGGCCGGTGACGAGAAGGACGCCATCGAGTACGTGAAGTCGCTGCTCTCCTACCTCCCGTCGAACAACCTCTCCGAGCCCCCGGCCTTCCCCGAGGAAGCCGACACGGAGGTCTCCGAGAGCGACCGCGAGCTCGACGTGCTGATCCCGGACAGCGCGAACCAGCCGTACGACATGCACAAGGTGATCGAGCACGTGCTCGACGACGCGGAGTTCCTGGAGACCCAGTCGCTCTTCGCGCCGAACATCCTCACCGGCTTCGGCCGCGTCGAGGGGCACCCGGTCGGGGTCGTCGCCAACCAGCCGATGCAGTTCGCCGGCTGCCTGGACATCGACGCCTCCGAGAAGGCGGCCCGGTTCGTCCGGACCTGCGACGCCTTCAACGTCCCGGTGCTGACCTTCGTCGACGTGCCGGGCTTCCTGCCGGGCACCGACCAGGAGTACAACGGAATCATCCGGCGCGGCGCCAAGCTGATCTACGCCTACGCCGAGGCGACCGTCCCCCTGATCACCGTCATCACCCGCAAGGCCTTCGGCGGGGCCTACGACGTCATGGGCTCCAAGCACCTGGGCGCCGACCTCAACCTCGCCTGGCCGACGGCCCAGATCGCCGTCATGGGCGCGCAGGGCGCGGTCAACATCCTGCACCGCCGGGCGATCGCCGAAGCGGAGGAGGCCGGCAATGCCGAGGAGACGCGGGCGCGCCTCATCACCGAGTACGAGGACGCGCTGCTGAACCCGTACACGGCCGCCGAGCGCGGTTACATCGACGCGGTGACGATGCCGTCCGAGACCCGGGCGCACGTGGTGAAGGGGCTGCGGCAGCTGCGCACCAAGCGCGAGTCCCTGCCCCCGAAGAAGCACGGCAACATCCCGCTCTAGCCGTCACGAGGAGCTCACAGTGGTGATCAAGGTCGTCAAGGGGAACCCGACCCCGGAGGAGCTGGCCGCCGCACTGGCGGTGGTCCGAGCGCGCGCGGCGGCCCTCGCGTCGGCGCCGTCGGGCGCGGAGCAGGTGACCGACGCGTGGGCGGCGCCGGGCCGGGTGGCCCGGCGGACCCTGCCGCGCCCGGGGCCGGGCGCGTGGGGCCGTACGTACTGGCCCGCATAGGGCAGTTGCAGATGAAGATGGCGTGAACTACCCGTGGCGCCTGAGTACCCGTACTCAGGCGCCACAGGAGTGCTCGGGGCCAGGATCGGGGCATGCTCTGGTCAGACCCGAAGAACGAGCCGCCGAAGGACATGCGCGATGCCGCGGCGATGGTCCGGCGGATGACGGTGATCGTCGTCATCGCGATGGTCGTCGTGGTGTACGTGCTGGGCGTGGGCGGTTTCTAGCGCCCCGGCCACCCGGGGCGGTTCCAGGGCCCCGGCCACCCGGGGCCGTTTCCAGCCGGCCCCGGCCACCCGCAGGGCGCCCCTACGATGGCAGGCATGACTGCTGCCCCCCGCCACGCCCTCGTCCTCGCCTCCGCTTCGCCCGCCCGGCTGAACCTGCTGCGGCAGGCCGGGCTCTCCCCGCACGTGATCGTGAGCGGCTTCGACGAGGACGCCCTCACCGCCGACTCCCCCGCAGAGCTGGCGCTCGCGCTGGCCGAGGCGAAGGCGGCCGTCGTGGCGGCCCTGGACGAGGCCGCGGGCGCCCTGGTGATCGGCTGCGACTCCGTGCTGGAGCTGGACGGCGAGGCGCTGGGCAAGCCGGCGGACGCCGAGGAGGCCACGGCCCGCTGGAAGTCGATGCGCGGGCGCGCCGGGGTGCTGCGCACCGGGCACTGTGTGATCGACACGGCGAGCGGCGTAAAGGTTTCGGCCACGGCGTCGACGACGGTCCGCTTCGGCGAGCCGACGGACGCGGAGGTGGCGGCGTACGTGGCGAGCGGGGAACCGCTGCACGTGGCGGGGGCGTTCACCCTGGACGGGCTGTCGGCCCCGTTCATCGAGGGCATCGACGGGGATCACGGCAATGTGATCGGGATCTCCATGCCGCTGCTGCGCTCGTTGCTGGCCGAACTGGGCGTGTCGATCACGGACTTGTGGGCTTGACGTCCCCGAGCTTCCCGAAGTCCCCGAAGTCCGCGAGCGGGTGGCCAGGCGGCGTGTCGCGAACCTCCGGCCCGCCGTCGAGGCCGCTGCCGGGTCCGCCGTCCGACCCGCCGAAGCCGCCCAGAGGGCCGCTGGAGCCCCCCGCGGGGCCTCCGAGGCCTCCGGCGCCCTCGCCGGCCCCGCTCGCGCCCTTGGCCGCGTAGAGCGTCAGGCTCAGCACCAGCAGGCAGAGGATCAGCATCATCACCGCGAAGGCGCCCCAGCCCACCAGGCCGACGACGAGGGCGCCGAGCAGTCCGTGGGTGACGGCGGCGCTGACGAGGAGCACGCGCGCGAAGGCGCCCGGGGCCCGGTCGCGGGCCGCGGCGACGACGAGGAACACCGCACAGGCGAGCAGGAACACGGCCATGCCGGCGCCCAGCGCATAGGTTGCCTTGGACATGACATCCGGATCGCCGCCCGCGATGGACATCGACTGGTTCTCGGTGGTCCGACCCAGGACGAGGTGGACGAAGCCGAGCACCGCCGCCTCCACGACGAGTACGACCGCGGTCGCTCCGGCCACGGATCTCCGCAGCACCACGCCACCCACGCCACCCACACCAGCCACGACGCCCCCACCCCGCATGCACAAGCCCGTTCGACGCCTGGAGGCTACTAACGGGTAAACCTTCGGACAAGGGGCCGGGGCCGCTTCGTTACCGTCGGGCTGCCGTACGGCGGCCGCCCGGTGCCGACACCGCGCCCGCGCAAGGAATGCATGGGCCGTTCGTAGGGATTCGACAAAGAATCACCCCGGCCCGCTGACCCGGGGAACAGAGACCCCGGACACACGGCAGGGTTACTGTGCAGTCGGGGATCCCCCTGACATGGGGCGCCACAAGGGTTTTATCGACTCGGGGTCGACTCGGATCACAGTCCGTGTGGGCAAGGTCACCACCGGGGAAGGGTCGAAAGGCCGTGTGGGCTGTCCCTAAACTCAGCTTGTTTCAAGGAGGGAGCCATCGTGCGCAAGGTGCTCATCGCCAACCGTGGCGAAATCGCAGTCCGCGTTGCTCGGGCCTGCCGGGATGCCGGGATCGCGAGCGTAGCCGTCTACGCCGACCCGGACCGGGACGCTCTGCACGTCCGCGCGGCCGACGAAGCTTTCGCGTTGGGCGGTGACACCCCGGCCGCGAGCTACTTGGACATCTCCAAGATCCTGCAGGCCGCAGCCGACTCCGGTGCGGACGCCATCCATCCCGGATACGGCTTCCTTTCCGAGAACGCCGAATTCGCGCAGGCCGTCATCGACGCGGGCCTGATCTGGATCGGCCCGCCGCCGCAGGCCATCCGCGACCTCGGTGACAAGGTCGCCGCCCGTCACATCGCGCTGCGCGCCGGCGCACCGCTGGTCGCCGGCACGCCGGACCCGGTCTCCGGGTCGGACGAGGTCGTCGCCTTCGCCAAGGAGCACGGCCTGCCCATCGCGATCAAGGCCGCCTTCGGTGGCGGCGGTCGCGGTCTGAAGGTCGCCCGGAACCTCGAAGAGGTCCCCGAGCTCTACGACTCCGCCGTGCGCGAGGCCGTCGCCGCCTTCGGCCGCGGCGAGTGCTTCGTCGAGCAGTACCTCGACAAGCCGCGGCACGTGGAGACCCAGTGCCTGGCCGACTCCCACGGCAACGTGGTCGTCGTCTCCACCCGTGACTGCTCGCTGCAGCGCCGCCACCAGAAGCTGGTGGAGGAGGCCCCGGCGCCGTTCCTGACCGAGGCCCAGAACGCCGAGCTGTACGCGGCGTCGAAGGCGATCCTGAAGGAAGCCGGCTACGTCGGCGCCGGCACGGTCGAGTTCCTGGTCTCCGCCGACGGCCTGATCTCCTTCCTGGAGGTCAACACCCGCCTGCAGGTCGAGCACCCGGTCACCGAAGAGGTCACCGGCATCGACCTGGTCCGCGAGATGTTCCGCATCGCGGACGGCGAGGAGCTCGGCTACGGGGACCCGGTCCTGCGCGGCCACTCCTTCGAGTTCCGCATCAACGGCGAGGACCCGGGCCGCGGTTTCCTGCCGGCTCCGGGCACCGTCACCAAGTTCGCCGCGCCGACCGGCCCGGGCGTCCGCCTCGACGCGGGCGTCGAGTCCGGCTCGGTCATCGGCCCGGCCTGGGACTCCCTGCTCGCCAAGCTCATCGTTACGGGTGCCACGCGCGAGCAGGCCCTGCAGCGGGCGGCGCGCGCGCTGGCCGAGTTCGAGGTCGAGGGCATGGCCACGGCCATCCCGTTCCACCGCGCGGTCGTCGTCGACCCCGCCTTCACGGCCGACCCGTTCACGATCCACACCCGCTGGATCGAGACCGAGTTCGTCAACGAGATCCCGGCGTTCGTGGTTCCCGCCGCGGAGGACTCCGAGGACGAGCCGGGCCGCGAGACCGTGGTCGTCGAGGTCGGCGGCAAGCGCCTCGAGGTCTCCCTCCCGTCCTCGCTGGGCATGACCCTGGCCCGTACGGCGGCCGCGGGCGGCGCGAAGCCCAAGCGCCGCGCGGCCAAGAAGTCCGGTCCGGCCGCCTCCGGCGACACCCTGGCCTCGCCCATGCAGGGCACGATCGTGAAGGTCGCGGTCGAGGAGGGCCAGCAGGTCAACGAGGGCGACCTGATCGTCGTCCTCGAAGCCATGAAGATGGAACAGCCGCTGAACGCGCACCGCTCGGGCACGATCGTGGGCCTGGCGGCAGAGGTCGGCGCCTCGCTCACTTCGGGCGCGGCGATCTGCGAGATCAAGGACTGACGTCCTGGCCGGGGTTCCGGGGCTCCCGCCCTGGACCCCGCCTCAAACGCCGGCGGGGCTGGATGATTCCAGCCCCGCCGGCGTGTGAGGCGACGGCGGCTACCGGCGCCGCATGTCCGCCACGCGGGCCCGCTCACCCGCCTGCTGCTCGTGCAACGGCGGCCCCGCGCTGCGCAGCTGGGCCGTGGGCCCGCCCCGCCGCTGGACCGGCAGCGGAGACTCCCGGCGCGGCCGCCGCCCGGCCATCCCTTCACCACCGCCGGCGGCAGTGGCTCCGGCCACGGTGATCTGTACGCCCTGGTCCGCCAGCGCCTGCAGCTCCGTACCGGCCCGGTCGTCGTGCGCGGGCGGCTCGTCCGTCACCAGCCGGGTGATCACATCGGTCGGCACGGTCTGGAACATGGTGTCCGTCCCGAGCTTCGTGTGGTCGGCCAGGACCACCACCTCCGCCGCGGCCTGGACCAGCGCCCGGTCCACGCTCGCGGAGAGCATGTTGGACGTGGACAGCCCGCGCTCGGCGGTGAGACCGCTGCCGGACAGGAAGGCCCGCGAGACCCGCAGCCCCTGCAGGGACTGCTCGGCACCGCTGCCGACCAGCGCGTAGTTGGACCCCCGCAGGGTTCCGCCCGTCATCACCACCTCCACCCGGTTCGCATGGGCCAGCGCCTGTGCGACGAGCAGCGAGTTGGTGACGACGGTGAGTCCGGGCACCCGGGCGAGCCGGCGGGCCAGCTCCTGGGTGGTTGTGCCGGCGCCGACGACCACGGCCTCGCCTTCTTCGACGAGTCCGGCCGCGACATCGGCGATGGCGGTCTTCTCCGCCGTCGCGAGATGGGACTTTTGCGGAAAGCCGGATTCCCGCGTGAAACCACCCGGCAGTACCGCACCGCCGTGCCGGCGGTCGAGGAGTCCTTCTGCCTCCAGTGCCCGCACGTCCCGCCGTACGGTCACTTCGGAGGTCTGGACGACGCGGGCGAGCTCCCGGAGCGATACCGCTCCGTTGGCCCGCACCATTTCGAGGATCAATTGGCGACGTTCTGCAGCGAACACGAAACTGACAGTAACCCCAACGACCATCTGCTTTCAGCTCTTTGCGCCGGAATTCCGAAGTTGTCCATACCGTAGGGCAACTAGTGGTATACGCGGTCGGGGCCCCCCGCCCCCACCCCCCCCCCGCCCCCCCCCCCCCACCCCACACCCACCAAAACAAACGC
>NZ_JBHVYI010000150.1:0-13275 GCF_042880975.1 Streptomyces sp. NPDC058289 | reverse complement strand
GTAGGGCACAGGGCGCCTAAATCATGCAGTCCAGGCCGACACCCCACCCCGCCCCCGGCACCGACCCCCACCCGCAGCCGGCGCATGGCCACGTATACGTACACGTACACCCAGACGCCAGCCAAAACCCAGCCCCGCCGGCGTTTGAGGGGCAGGGGCCCGGGGACCGGTCCCCGGCAACGGCGCCGCACGACGGCCCCCGCCCGAACGGGCTACCGCCGACGCGAGGTCAGTTCGTCGTACACCGACAGGACTTGCGCCACGGTGTCGTCCTCCGACGGCCACGTCAAAGCCTGAGCCCGCCCGGCCAGCGCCAGCGCCCCCCGCCGCGCGGGATCCGCCAGCAACCCGGCCACCGCAGCGGCCAGCGCCCCCGCGTCCCCGTAGGGCACCAGCACACCCGCCGCCCCCACCAGCTCCGGCACACCGCCCACCGCCGTCGCCACCAACGGCACGCCCATCCGCAGAGCCTCCTGCGCGAGCGGCGACCGCGCCTCCCACCGGCTCGGCAGCACCGCGACATCGGCCGCCGCCAGCAGCCGCGCGGCATCCCGCCGCCGCCCGAGCAGCCGCACCGGCAGGCCCTCCGCCTGGATGCGCCGCGCGAGCTCCGCCCGCATCGGGCCCTCTCCCGCGATGACCAGCAGCGGCATCGGGTCCAGGTTCCGCCACTCCCGCGCCGCGTCCAGCAGTACGGAGTACCCGCGCCGCGGCACCAGACTCCCGACCGCGATCAGCAACGGCCGCTCCACCGAGCCGAGTTCCGCCCGCACCTTCCCGTGGTCCGGAGCGTCCGAAGACCCGGAGGAACGGGAAGACCCCGAAGACCCGGAAGGCCCCGCCGCAGCCGGCACCGCCACCGCCGCCAGCCGCGCGTCCCGCGCCCCCCGGAGCCGGGCCAGGTCCACCTGCGCCGAGGAGGCGCCGAGGACGATCGCCGCGGCCCGGGCGACGTGCCGCTCCAGCATCAGGCTCAGGCGGCCGCTGCCGGGGCCGCCGCCGTGCCAGCTCACGACCAGGGGGACCCGCCGCCCGCGCAGGGCCAGCGCCGCGCGCATGCCCGCCCGTACGCCGTGGGCGTGCACCACGTCGGCCTCGATGCACGCCGCCCGCAGCGCGCTCACCGCGTCCGGGGTGAACCGCGCCCCGGCGCCGGTGAAGTCGTACTCCCCCTCCGTCTCGACGGGTCCGCACACGGTGACCCGTACGCCGCGCGCGGCGAGCCCTGTGGCCAGCGACCGCACGTGCGCACCACCGCTCGCGCCGCCGAGCACTTGAACGGTGCGAAGGACGGGGACCGGGACCGGGGAGCTGCTCACGGGCCGAAGCTCCAGGGTGAGGGAGGAAAGGCAGGGACGTCGCTCAGAATGCCAGTCCGCACGCGCGTTCCGGGACCATACGGGTGCGGATCCCGTGTGAGATACCGCCCCGAGCCCCCGATCCTCACCCACACGGGCTAGCCGGGCGTCAGCGTGATGACGGTGGTGACCGTGACGACCGCGATCTCGACGAGGAGCCCTACTCCGAACTCCGGGCCGCCTCGAGCAGCTCTTCCGCGTGCGCCCGCGCCGACGCCGAGTCCTCGTGGCCGGCCAGCATCCGCGAAAGCTCGCGGATCCGGGCCTCGCCCTCCAGGACGGTGACGCCGCTGCGGGTCACGGACCCGTCGTTGGTCTTCTCGACCAGCAGCTGCCGGTCCGCGAAGGCCGCCACCTGCGGCAGGTGCGTGACGACGACCACCTGGGCCGACTTGGCCAGCTTCGCGAGCCGCCGTCCGACCTCCACCGCGGCCTTGCCGCCGACGCCCGCGTCGACCTCGTCGAAGAGGTACGTCGGCACCGGGTCGGAGCCCGCGAAGACGACCTCGACGGCGAGCATCACCCGGGACAGCTCACCGCCCGAAGCACCCTTGGCGATCGGCCGCGGCTGGGCGCCGGGGTGCGGGGCCAGCAGCAGTTCGACCTCGTCGACGCCCGAGGGCCCGTACGCGACGAGCCGGCCGCCGACCTCGACCCCCTCGGGGTCCTCGGTCTGCCGGACGTCGATGGTGACCCGTGCGTGCGGCATCGCCAGGGAGGCCAGCTCCTCGGTGACCGCCGACGCGAACCGGGTCGCCGCCTCGTTCCGTGCATCGGTCAACGCCTGCGCCAGTGCGGAGAGTTCCAGCCGCAGCCCGTCGCGCTCCGCGGTCAGTTCGTCGATCCGCTCGTCGTCGCCGTCCAGCTCGAGCAGCCGTACGGAACCCTGCTCGGCCCACTCCAGGACGGAGTCCACGCCGTTCGCGGTGGATCCGTACTTCCGGATCAGCTGGGTCAGCGCCGCCCGCCGCTCCTCCACGGCCGCCAGCCGCAGCGGATCGGCGTCCAGGTCGTCGGCGTACCCGGCGAGTTCCCCGGCCACGTCCCCGAGCAGGATGCCCAGTTCCCCGATCCGCTCGGCGAGCGCGCCGAGCGCCGGGTCGTGGGAGCGTACGGATTCCAGTGCGCGGTGCGCCCCCGCGACGAGCGCGCCCGCGTCGACGCCCTCGGGGTCCTCTACGTTGCCGGCCAGGGCGGCGTGCGCGACCTGGGCGGCCGAGGACAGGGATTCGGCGTGTCCGAGGCGCTCCGCCTCCGCCGCCAGCTCGGTGTCCTCACCCGAGAGCGGTTCCACGGCGGCGATCTCGTCGAGCCCGAAGCGGAGCAGATCGGCCTCCTGGGCGCGTTCCCGGGCCCGGGTGGTGATCTCCTCCAGCTCTCCGGCGACGGCGCGCAGCCTGCGGTGGGCGGCGGCGTACTTCTCCAGCGGGACGGCGACGGCGTCGCCCGCGTACCGGTCGAGGGCCTGGCGCTGCCGGGCGGGCCGGAGCAGGCCCTGCTGGTCGGTCTGGCCGTGGACGGCGACGAGGTCGTCGGCGAGTTCGGCGAGCAGGCCGACGGGCACGGAGCGGCCGCCGACGTGGGCGCGCGAGCGGCCCTCGGCGGAAACGGTCCGGCTGATCAGCAGGGCGCCGTCGTCGAGCTCGGCGCCGGCCTCCTCGGCGCGCAGCGCTGCGGGGGCGTCCGGGCGCATGACGATGCGCCCTTCGACGACTGCCGCCTTGGCCCCGATCCGCACCAGGGCGGGGTCGGCGCGCCCGCCGAGCAGCAGCCCGAGGCTGGTGACGACCATGGTCTTGCCCGCGCCGGTCTCGCCGGTCACCGCGGTGAAACCGGGTGACAGCTCGACCACAGCGTCGTCGATGACTCCGAGCGACCGTATCCGCATCTCCTCAAGCACGGGACGACGATACCGAGGTTTCATGGGTGCCATGTGACGTCACCCGCCCGAATCAGCTCGAACAATCATGCTATTTACGTACGCGCGATGCACCGAACCGGCGGTGACCCCGTACGGAACCCCTCGGGAACCGGCACGCGGCCACCGCGTCACCCGGGCCGTACTAGTGCGGGGCTCCGCGCCATCCAGACACCGGCAGCGCGAACTTCGCGACGAGCCGGTCCGTGAACGACGCGTGGTGCAGCCGGGCGAGCCGCACCGGCACCGTCCCCCGCCGGACCTCCACGCGGGCCCCGGCCGGCAGCTCCACCGTCCGCCGCCCGTCGCACCACAGCACCCCGTGCGGGGTCCCGGTCTGCACCTCCACGGCCAGTACCGAGTCGGGCGAGGTCACCAGCGGCTTCGCGAACAGCGCGTGCGCGCTGATCGGCACCATCAGCAGCGCCTCCACCTCCGGCCAGACCACCGGCCCGCCGGCCGAGAAGGCGTACGCCGTCGAGCCCGTCGGCGTCGCGCAGACGATCCCGTCGCAGCCGAAGCCGGACACCGGGCGCCCGTCGATCTCCAGGACCACCTCCAGCATCCGCTCCGGGGACACCTTCTGGACGGCCGCCTCGTTCAGCGCCCAGTCCCGGTGCACCACGTCCCCGTTGGTCCGCACGGTCACGTCGAGGGTCATCCGCTCCTCGACCTCGTAGTCGCGCGTCACGACCCGGTCCACGACCTTGTCCAGGTCGTCCCGCTCCGCCTCCGCGAGGAAGCCCACCCGGCCCAGGTTGACGCCGAGCATCGGCACCCCGGAACCGCGTGCGAACTCCGCGCCGCGCAGCAGCGTCCCGTCGCCGCCGAGCACGATGAGCAGCTCGCACCCGTCGAGCACCTCCGGCGTGCACTCGGACTCGGCCACCAGCTCCACCTCGGGCGGCAGCGGCAGGTCCACCGCCTCGTGCCGCAGCACCCGTACGCCCAGCCCGCTGCGCAGCAGACCCTGCACCACCAGCTCGGCACTGCGGATGGCCGCCGGCCGCCCGGTGTGCGCGAGCAGGAAGACGGTCCGCTTCCCCGACTGCCCTGACTGCCCTGACTTCCCTGACTCCCCCGACTGTGCCGGGTCCCCCGAAAGATCACTCACTGCGGCCCCTCCGCCACTGCACGGTCAACATCCGCCGGGTCGAGTGCCGGTGCCCCCGCCCGCAGCCACAGAAAATACTCGACGTTGCCCGAGGGGCCCGGAAGCGGGCTCGCGGTCACCCCGAGCACGCCCAGGCCCAGCTTCCACGCCTGCGCCGCGACGTCCCGCACGGCCTCGGCGCGCAGCTCCGTACTGCGCACCACGCCACCGCTGCCGAGCCGGTCCTTGCCGACCTCGAACTGCGGCTTGACCATCAGCACCAGATCCGCGTCGGGCGCGCAGCAGCGTACGAGCGCAGGCAGCACCAGCCCGATCGAGATGAAGGACAGGTCACCGACGACCAGGTCCACGGGCACCCCGTCGATCAGCTCCACCGTCAGCTCGCGCACGTTCGTGCGGTCCTTGACGGTGACCCGGTCGTCGCTCTGCAGGGACCAGGCGAGCTGCCCGTAGCCGACGTCGACGGCCATCACGTGCTCCACACCGGCGCGCAGCAGCACGTCGGTGAACCCGCCGGTCGAGGCGCCCGCGTCCAGCGCCCGGCGGCCCTCCACGCGCAGCCCCTGGGGCTGGAAGGCCGCGAGTGCCCCCGCCAGCTTGTGGCCGCCCCGGGAGACGTAGTCGGGGTCGCTGTCGTCCTTGAGGACGACGAGGGCCGCGCTGGTCTCGACCTGGGTGGCCGGCTTCGTCGCCGTATTGCCGCCCACGGTCACCCGGCCGGCGGCGATCAGCTGCGCGGCGTGCTCGCGCGAGCGGGCCATGCTGCGGCGTACCAGTTCGGCGTCCAGACGGCGGCGTGCCACTCCTGCCACGATCGGTTCAGCTCCTGTTTTCGTGCGGACGGGGGCCGATCGGCACGTCCAGCGCGGTCAGCGCGGAGCGCAGCCCCCTGTGCACATCCTCGTACACCTCGACGTGTCCGTCCGCCGGGAGGTGGTCCACGTCCGCCAGCCGCTCCAGCGCGGCGTCCGCCCCGGCGTGCCCGGTGGGGGTGCGTACGAGGCCCAGCGCGACCGGCCCGGAGGGCGCGGCCGGGGCTTCGTCCGGTTCCTGGGCCCCGGCGGGCACTTCTTCGCTCATGCCCCCGACGCTACCGCGTAGGGCGCCCGCAGAGCCGCGCGGCTCTGCGGTACGGTCGGGATCACGATGGCTACGATCGAGGAGTGCCGTGCGGCACTCGACCAACTCTCCGACAACCTGGCGCGGGCCGAAGGCGACGTGCGCGGTGCGACCGCGCTCGACCGCTCGCTGAGCTGCCACATCACCGACCTGGACCGGACCTTCACGGGCCGCCTCGACGGAGGCCGGATCCGCGTGGACGCGGTGGCCCCCGGCCCGCCCTCCGCCAAGGCCGAGATCCGGCTCGCGATGACCGGTGACGACCTGGTCTCCCTGGTCGCCGGCGACCTGAAGTTCCCGAAGGCCTGGGCCTCGGGCCGCATCCGCCTGGAAGCAGGCTTCCGCGACCTCCTCCGCCTCAAGAGCCTGCTCTAACCGAATCCGACGCCGCAGACGCAAATCCGGCACCACCGGGGCAAAGCCAGCCCCGCCAAATCCGTCGCCCCCGGCGTTTGAGGCGCGGGGTCCGGAGCGGAGCCCCGGGAGGCGGCGCCGCACGCCTCCTACCTCGCGCGAGCAACCACCCGCGCCGCGGGTATCACCAGCGGCGTCCCCGTCTCCGGGTCCGCAATGACTTGGCACCGCAGCCCGAACACCCGCTCCACCAGCTCCGCCGTGACCACCTCGGCCGGCGGCCCCTCCGCCACGACCTTCCCGTCCCGCATCGCGATCAGGTGGGTGGCGTAGCGGGCCGCATGGTTCAGATCGTGCAGCACGGCGACCAGCGTCCGCCCCTGCTCCTCGTGGAGCTCCGCGCAGAGGTTCAGCACCTCGATCTGGTGCTGGATGTCCAGGTAGGTCGTCGGCTCGTCCAGCAGCAGCAGCGGCGTCTGCTGCGCCAGTGCCATCGCGATCCACACCCGCTGGCGCTGCCCGCCCGACAGCTCGTCCACCGCCCGGTCCGCGAGCTCGGCGACCCCCGTGGAGGCCATCGACTCGTTCACGATGCGCTCGTCGTCCGCCGACCACTGCCGCAGCAGCCCCTGGTGCGGATAGCGGCCTCGCGAGACCAGGTCCGACACGGTGATCCCGTCCGGGGCGATCGAGGACTGCGGCAGCAGACCCAGCGTCTTGGCCACCTTCTTCGCCGGCATCGACCCGATGGCCTGACCGTCCAGCAGCACCCGTCCCTGCGAGGGCTTCAGCATCCGCGACAGGGCACGCAGCAGGGTGGACTTGCCGCAGGCGTTGGGGCCGACGATCACGGTGAAGGAGTTGTCGGGGATCTCCACCGACAGGTTCTCGGCGATGACCCGCTGGTCGTAGCCGAGGGTCACGTTCTCCGCGGTCAGCCGCTGCACTTGCCTGCTCCTCTGGTTGCTCATGCCCTGCCCCTCTGGCCCCTCTTGTTGCTCATATGCGGCCCGCCCTGCGCTCGGTGACGAGCAGCCAGAGCAGGTAGCAGCCGCCGACCAGCCCCGTCACCACTCCCACGGGCAGCTGGTCGGCGCCGAAGGCCCGCTGTGAGGCCCAGTCGGACACCAGCAGCAGGAGTGCGCCCATCAGCGCGCCGGTCAGCAGGCTCGCCCCGGGCGAGCGGGTCAGCCGGCGGGCGAGCTGCGGCGCGGCCAGCGCGACGAAGCTGATCGGCCCGGCCGCGGCGCTGGCCGCGGTGGTGAGCAGGATCGCCGCCACCATCAGCAGCAGCCGGGTGCGCTCCACCCGCACCCCGACGGCGTACGCCGCGTCGTCGCCCATCTCGATCATCCGCAGGGCCCGGCTCTGGCCGAGGACCAGCGGGAACAGCACCGCGCACGTCGCGAGCAGCGGCCAGACCTGCGCCCAGTCCCGGCCGGCGAGTGAGCCGGTCAGCCAGACCATCGCGCGGGTGGCCTCGACGAGCTGCGCCTTCGTCAGCAGGTACTGGATGACGGCGACCAGCATCGCGGAGGCGCCGATGCCGACCAGGACCAGCCGGTAGCCGTGGATGCCCTGCTTGTACGCGAGCAGGTAGACGGCCATGCCCGCCACCAACCCGCCCACCAGGGCCCCGACGGCCACCTCGCCGGCGCCTCCGTGGAACATCACGATGACCAGCAGTGCGCCGACGGCCGATCCGTAGCCGAAGCCCAGCACGTCCGGCGAGCCGAGCGGGTTGCGCGAGACGGACTGGAAGACGGCGCCGGCCATGCCGAGGGCCGCGCCCACCAGGACGCCGACCAGGACCCGCGGCAGCCGCAGGTCGTTGACGATGAACTCGTGCGCGGGCGTGCCGTTGCCCAGCAGGGTCTGTACGACGTCCCAGGGCGCGATGTCGAAGTCGCCGGTGCCGATGAGCAGGACGGCCGTCGCCAGCACGAGCACCAGGAGCAGCGCTCCGACGCCCAGCGCGCGCCGCTCCACGCGCAGCGAGATCCCGCCGGGCAGGTGTACGGGCCGGGGCCCGGTCCGGCGCCCGCGCGCCGCGCGGGGTGCGTCGGTCACTGTCACAGCTGGGCCATCCTCTTGCGCCGGACGAGGTAGATGAAGACGGGTCCGCCGATCAGCGCGGTGACGATGCCGACCTGGAGTTCGGCGGGCCGGGTGACGACCCGGCCGATGACGTCGGCGCCGAGCAGCAGGACGGGCGAGAGCACCGCCGAGTACGCGAGCACCCAGCGCATGTCCGGGCCGGTGAAGAACCGTACGAGGTGCGGGATCATCAGGCCGACGAAGACGATCGGCCCGCAGGCCGCGGTCGCGGCCCCGCACAGCAGGGTGATGGCGATCATCGCGCCGATCCGGGTCCGCGTCAGGTGCGCGCCGAGCGCCCGGGCGGTGTCGTCGCCCATGGCCATGGCGTTGAGCGGCCGGCCCAGGCCGAGCGCGAGGACCGCGCCGACCAGCAGGAAGGGCGCCACTTGCCGGACGGTGTCCATGTTCGCGGAGGCCAGCGAGCCCACGGTCCAGAAGCGGAGCTTGTCCAGCGCCTTGCTGTCCATCAGCTGCACGGCGTTGATGTACCCGACGAGGGCCGCGGTGGCGGCCGTACCGGCGAGCGCCAGTCGCACGGGCGTGGCGCTGCGGCTGCCGCCGAGCACGTACACGACCACGGAGACGACGGCGGCGCCGAGGAAGGCCCACCAGACGAACTCGCTCAGCGAGGACGCGCCGAAGAAGCTGATGGCCGATACGACGGCGGCCGCGGCCCCCGCGTTGACCCCGAGGATGCCCGGCTCCGCCAGCGGGTTGCGGGTCAGGGCCTGCATCACGGCGCCGGACAGTCCGAGGCCGAGGCCGACGAGCACGCCGAGGAGGGTCCGCGGGACCCGCAGGTCCCGTACGACGACGTCGGAGGCCGTCCCGGAGTAGTGGAACAGGCCGTGCCAGACCTCGTGGAGGGGCATCTGCTTGGCGCCGACGGCGATGCTCGCCACCACGACCAGCGCGAGCACGCCGAAGGCGGCGAGCAGACCGGCGGCTCGCGCACCGTGGCGCGAGCGGGTGGCAGCGGCCGGCGCCGCGCTCGGTTCGGGGGGACTCTCGACCAACACGAAAGTTAGGCTAACCTACCTTCCGCCGTGCTCGGCTCCCCCGAACGGCCCTCCGGACCGGGTCCTCGGACCCGGCCCCCACCGGCCCTGACCTGCCAGGACCCGACGACACCCCACCGGCAGCCCGGCTCCGCCGACTCCTGCGGGCCGTACAGATCACAGCTACCGACAGCCCCTTACACACCCTTACAACCCCAGCCTGGCCAGCGCCTTCCCCGCGTCCAGCCCGCACGAGCCGTCCCCCGCCCGGGTCCAGGCCGCCGCGCACAGCGCCCGCAGCCCGTCCATCGCACCGTCGGCACCATCGGCACCTTCCGGCCCGCCGTCCTCCCCGCGCAGCTCCAGTACGCCGTCCAGCGCCACCGCGGTCCAGCTCCCGCAGCGGAACCCGCCCCCGTCGGCCGGAACCACCTCCGGCTGCCCGGTCAGCAGCCCGCGCAGGTCCCGGTCCACGTACGTCGGCCGGTACTTCGGCTCGGCCCGCAGGAGCTGCGCCCCGTCCGTCACCCCGGTCAGCACCAGCAGCGAGTCCACGTCTCCGTTGAAGGCGCCCTCGATGTCGGTGTCCAGCCGGTCACCGACCACCAGCGGCCGCTTCGCCCCGGTCCGCAGCACGGTCTCGCGGTGCATCGGGGGCAGCGGCTTGCCGGCCACCTGCGGCTCCGCGCCCGTGGCGATCCGTACGACCTCCACGGCGGCCCCGTTGCCCGGCGCGATCCCCCGCGCCCCGGGAATCGTCAGGTCGGTGTTCGAGGCGTACCACGGCACCCCGCGGTTGATCGCGTACGAGGCCTCCGCGAACCTGCCCCACGGCAGATCGGGTCCCCCGTACCCCTGGACCACCGCGGCGAGCCCCTCCTCCTCGGCGGAGTCCACCGGCACCAGCCCGCGTTCGCGCAGCGCGACCCGCAGCCCCTCGCCGCCGATCACCAGCACCTTGGACCCGGGCCCCACCTGCTCGGCGATGAGACGGGCCACCGCCTGCGCGGAGGTGATCACCTCGCCGGCCTCCGTCGGGATGCCCAGCTCGCTCAGGTGCTCGGCCACCGCGTCCGGGGTGCGCAGCGCGTTGTTCGTCACGTACGCCAGGTGCATCCCGTCGGCCCGCGCCGCGGCGAGCGAGTCCACGGCGTGCGCGATGGCCTCACCGCCCGCGTACACCACCCCGTCGAGGTCCAGCAGGGCCGTGTCGTACGCCTGGTGCAGACTCCGCGCACTGCCCGCGGGAAGGGTCCTGCTCTGCCGGGTCATGGTGTCCGCTCCTCCTGGGGCCCCTCCCAGCGGCGGCTGGGGGGAGTTCGATCTTGTCCGGTTTCCGTACTCCCCCGATCATCCCGCATGGCGAGACGCGTCTTAGGATTCTCCAATGACCACATCTGGCACCGCGGACCACGGACTGCGCCTGATCCCGTTCCACGGCCTGCGCTATGTCCCCGAGCGCGTCGGCAGCTTGGCCGCCGTGACCTCGCCGCCGTACGACGTGGTCGTGCGCCCCGACGGACTCAACCACCTGGAGTCCGCGGATCCGCACAACATCGTCCGCCTGATCCTCCCGCAGGCCGACACCCCCGCCGCCCGCAACCAGCAGGCGGCGCACACGCTGCGCGACTGGCTCGCCGAGGGCATCCTCAGCGCCGATCCGGTGCCCGCGCTCTACGTCTACGAGCAGCGCCGGGGCGAGCTCCTCCAGCGCGGGGTCATCGGGGCCCTCGCCCTCTCCGCCGCCGACGCCGGGATCGTCCTCCCCCACGAGGACGTCATGCCGCACGTGGTCACCGACCGCGCCGGCCTGATGCGCGCCACCTCGGCCAATCTCGAGCCCCTCCTCCTGACCTACCTCGGCGAGGATCCGGCGGCGGGCGCGGCCGCGGTCGTCGAGCGCACCGCCCGCTCCACGCCGCTGTTCTCCACCACCACCGAGGACGGCTTCCAGCACCGGCTGTGGGCCGTCACGGACCCCGCCGACCTGGCGGCGATCACCGCCGACCTGGGCGACCGCCAGGCCCTCATCGCCGACGGCCACCACCGCTGGGCGACGTACCTGCGCCTCCAGGAGGAGCACGGCTCCCCCACCCCCTGGGACTTCGGCCTGGTCCTCCTCGTCGACACCGCCCGCTACCCGCTCCAGGTCCGCGCGATCCACCGGCTGCTCCGGCGCCTGGCCCCCGCAGTCGCCCTGGCCGCCCTCGTCGGCCGCTTCCGGGTCCGCACCGTCGACGGCCCGCTGCCGGCGGCCATGGCCGCCCTGGCCGAGGCCGCGGAGCTCGGCAACGCCTTCCTGCTCACCGGCGACGGCAGCTTCCACCTGGTCACCGACCCCGAGCCGGCCCTGATCGAGCGCACGGTCCGCGGCGACCGCCCCGAGGCCTGGCGCCGGCTGGACGCCACGGTGCTCCACGCGACCCTGCTGGACACGCTGTGGGCCGTCCCCGACGCCCCCGAGCAGATCTCGTACATCCACGACACCGAGGCCACCGTCGAGATGGCGGAGCGCCTCGGGGGCACGGCCGTCCTGCTGCACCCCGTGCGCGAGTCGGTCGTACGGGAACTGGCCCGCCAGGGCGTGACGATGCCCCGCAAGTCCACCTCCTTCGGCCCGAAGCCGGCCACCGGCCTGGTCCTGCGCAGCGTGGACTGACGGACCCCCGGTCGCCGGACCTCGAACCAACAAAAAAGGGCGGTACCCCCATCGGGGTACCGCCCTTCTCAGCTCACTCAGCCGTCGTCGCGGACTCCGGCCTCACGACGCCCGTCGTCCTGACGGTCGTCGTCCTCGTCCTCGTCCTCGTCGAGAACGACGACCTCGTCGGTGACGTCGACGTCGCCATCGACGTCACCTTCGTACTCGTCGTCGTCCTCGTCGTAGTACTCGGCCTGGTCGGAGGCACGCTCGGCCGCCACGACCTCCGGGTCGTCGTCCTCGTCCTCGTCGTCTTCCTCGACCTCGTCGTCGAACTCGTCCTCGACCTCGACGTCCGAGTCCTCGTCGGCGTCGGCGTCGTCGGCGGAGGCGTCGACGAACTCGACACCGTCCAGCTCGGCGAGACGGTCGGAGGCGTCCGTGGCCCCGTCCTTGTCGGCCTCGAGGGTCTTGGCGAACCACTCGCGCGCCTCGTCCTCACGACCGGCCGCCAGCAGGGCGTCGGCGTAGGCGTACCGCAGACGCGCGGTCCACGGCTGCACGGAGTTGGAAGCCAGCTCCGGGCTCTGCAGGGTAACGATGGCCGCGTCGAGCTGGTCCATGTCCCGGCGGGCGCCGGCCGCGACCAGCCGCATCTCGACCTGTCCGGCCTTGTCCAGCTTCTGCACCTCGGGCTCGCCGGCCATGGCCAGCGCCCGCTCCGGACGGCCGAGGCCGCGCTCGCAGTCGGCGATGACGGGCCACAGCTCGACCGAACCGGTCATCCGCTTGGCGGCGCGGAACTCCGCGATCGCCTCGGCGTACTTCTGGTTGGCGTACGCGGCGAAGCCGGCGGCCTCGCGCACGGCGGCGACACGGGAGGCCAGACGCAGCGCGATGCGCGAGTACGCGTACGCCTGCTCCGGGTCCTCGTCGATCAGCCGGGCCACCATGACCAGGTTCTTGGAGACTTCCTCGGCCAGCCCCTTGGGCAGGCTCAGCAGCTCCTGGCGAACGTCGGAGTCGATCTCGAAACCGGTGACGTCGTCGTCGATCGGAAGCCGCTTGACCGGGTCCCGGTCCGCACGGAAGTCACGGTCGCCACCACGGTCGTCACGACCACGGAACCCACCGCGGTCGCCACCCCGGTCGTCACGACGGGGGTAGGAGGGGCGGTCGCCGCCACGGTCGTCACGACCGCCACGGAACCCACCGCGGTCGTCATCGCGACGGGGGTACGACGGACGGTCGCCACCGGAGGGACGGTCATCACGACGCGGGTACGAAGGACGGTCACCACCGCGGTCGTCACGACCGCCACGGAACCCACCGCGGTCATCATCACGACGGGGGTACGACGGACGGTCGCCACCGGAGGGACGGTCATCGCGACGCGGGTACGAGGGACGGTCGCCCCGGTCGTTCCCACGGAAGCCGCCGCCGGTGGGACGGTCACCACGGTCGTTGCCGCGGAAGCCACCACCAGAGGGACGGTCGCCACCGCGGTCGTCACGACGCGGGAAGGAGGGACGGTCGCCGCCACGGTCGTCACGACCGCCACGGAACCCACCACGGTCGTCATCACGACGGGGGTACGACGGACGGTCGCCACCGGAGGGACGGTCATCGCGACGCGGGTACGAGGGACGGTCGCCCCGGTCGTTCCCACGGAA
>NZ_JBHVYI010000149.1:0-13339 GCF_042880975.1 Streptomyces sp. NPDC058289 | reverse complement strand
CCTACGTGCTTGGTTTTGTCGGGGACTTTTGTCGCTGGGGGCGGTCGGCCGGGCCGCCCCGCGCGTCGGTCTGTGGGGGCGGGGGGGGGGCTTCGGGTGTGGCCCCCCCGGCGCCCCCCGCCCCTTCCGTGTGTGCGGCGCCCGCTACACCGTGCGCGAGCGGCGTACGGAGAAGGCCACGAAGCCGGCCCCGGCGCCCAGGAAGAGCGTGCCGCCGAGCAGATAGGGCGTGGTGTCCACGCCGCCCGTGTCGGCGAGCTCGAGGGTGGGGACGGCCTCGGAGGCGGCCTGGACCTGGGTGTTCGCGGCGGCGGGCGCGCCGGAGGCGGCCTTCGCGTGCTCGGGCGCGGTGGCGTTGGCCGAGGGTACGAACCACAGGACGGCGAGGAGGCTGGTCGCTCCGAGAGCGGTGAGTGTTGATCGACGTGCGGACACGGTGCGATCCCCCTTGTGGCAGCAGCGAATTGGCCCCGTGCGGTGATGCTACGGAAAGGGGCGGGTCGTGGGAAAGTCGGGGCCGCCACGGGATTACCCTCCGTCGTATGAACCCTTCTGAGACCTCACGATACGTACGCCTTCGGGTGGATTTGGTACTTGAAGTGCCTGACGTCGACGCGCTCACCGGAGCCGCCCTCGCGCACATCAAGGCCGACGAGTTCATGCCGGACGAGGAGCGCGGCCACGCCGAGGCGGCCGTCCGGGAGGACGAGTCGGAGGCTCTGGCCTACCTCGTGGACCCCACTGACCTGGTCGCGGAGATCCCCGGCGTGGAGCTCGCGCAGGCCTCCTGGAGCAGCGAGCCCGTGGAATACGACCCCGAGTCCATGGAGTGGGACCTCGACGAGGAAGATGGGGAGCTCGACGAAGAGACTGACAACGCCTGACGGTGGGGTTGACCACATTCGAACGGAATGGGGCAGCACCTCGGGGTGTAATGCGTTGTCAGGACGAGGCAGGGGGTTCATGCCCCCTGCCCGGGGAGTTCGGGGTTCCGGCAACGATGGAGTGGCGTGTGAGGACGGACAGCAAGCGGCGGAGAAGGTCCCTGGTGGCCATATCCGCCGTACTCGGCGGCGTACTGGTGCTCGCGGGATGCGGCGGCGGTGAGGACGGCGGTGGTGACAAGCCGAAGGCCAATGGGGAGGCGTCGGCCAAGTCCCAGGCGGACGTGGACGCGGCTGCGGCCAAGGACGCCTCCAAGGCCAAGATAGCCATCACGCCCAAGGACGGCGCCACCAACGTCGGCCTGAACGACGCGGCCAACGTGGCCGTCAGTGACGGCACGCTCACCCAGGTCGAGCTGAAGAGCTCCGAGGGCACGGCGGTGCCGGGCAAGATAGCCGCCGACGGGAAGAGCTGGAAGCCGGACGGCGCGCTGAAGCGCTCCACCAAGTACGCGCTGTCGGCGACCGCGAAGGACGAGGCGGGCCGCGAGGCGCACGAGAACGCCTCCTTCACCACCGTCTCCCCGCAGAACAGCTTCGTGGGCTCCTTCATCCCGGACGAGGGTCAGACCGTCGGCGTGGGCATGCCGGTCTCGATCACCTTCGACAAGCAGATCAAGGACAAGAAGGCCGTCCAGGCGGGCATCACGGTCACCTCCAGCAGCGGCCAGGAGGTCGTGGGCCACTGGTTCAGCACGCAGCGGCTGGACTTCCGCCCGGAGAAGTACTGGCAGGCCGGTTCCACCGTCACGCTGAAGCTGGCGCTGGACGGGGTCCAGGGCGGCCCGGGCATCCAGGGCGTGCAGAGCAAGACCGTCACCTTCAAGATCGGTCGGAGCCAGGTCTCCACGGTCGACGCGAAGAGCAAGAAGATGACGGTCACCCGGGACGGCGCGGTCCTCAAGACCATCCCGATCTCGGCGGGCTCCCCGGAGAACCCGACCTACAACGGTCAGATGGTGATCTCCGAGAAGTTCAAGGAGACCCGGATGAACGGCGCCACCGTCGGCTTCACGGACGACGACGGCAAGGGCGAGTACGACATCAAGGACGTGCCGCACGCGATGCGCCTGTCCAACTCCGGCACCTTCGTGCACGGCAACTACTGGGGCCCGGACTCGGTCTTCGGCAGCGCCAACACCAGCCACGGCTGCGTCGGTCTGAACGACGCCAAGGGTGCGAACGACCCGAACCAGCCCGCGGCCTGGTTCTACGACAACTCCCTCATCGGAGACGTCGTCACGGTCGTCAACTCTCCGGACAAGACGATCAAGCCGGACAACGGCCTCAACGGCTGGAACATGAGCTGGGCCGACTGGAAGGCCGGCTCGGCCGTCTGATCCGCAGACACCACAGCTGAACCCCGCGACGGACGGCGGGGAGCCCCGGCCAGGGGGCTCCCCGCCGTCCGTCTGTGCATATCCCCGCATCCCCGTATCCCCGCATTCCTGTATTCCTGTATTCCTGTGCGGCACCTGTGAGTTCGTGTTCTCATCCGACTCTTATGGACGGCTTATCCGGCCGTCACCGGTGCTGCCTACTTTCGGCCGCATGTTCTTCACCTACCTCCGGCGCGAGCTGCGCCGCCGCAGGAAGGCGGCGCTCGTCGTCGCCTCCGGACTCGCCCTGGGCATCGCCCTCGTCATCGTCGTCAGCTCCGTCTCGGCGGGCATGACGGCGGCGCAGGGCAAGGTCCTCCAGTCGCTCTACGGCCTCGGCACCGACATGACGGTCACCAAGGCGCAGGCCCCGCCGGCCGAGGGCGACAGCACGGCCCGACCGCGCTTCCAGTTCAACGCGAAGGGCGAGGGCGACACCGACGCCGAGGCCGAGCAGAGCAGCGACCTCGTCATGCCGCAGGGCTTCCAGACGTTGGACGCCGCAACCGTGGCGAAGGTGTCCGGCCAGTCCGGTGTCGCGCAGGCCGTCGGCGGCCTCAGCCTCCAGGTGATGAAGGTCAACGGGCAGTTCAAGCGCGGTGAGTTCAAGCGTGCGGAGGGCCAGACGGGCGGTGGTGCGGCTGCCAAGCCCGGCGCCACCGGTGGTGGCGGTGGCGGTTCGACCGGCACGGTCGAGGGCGGCGGCGCCGACTTCGACGTCAACTCCTTCTCCGTCTACGGCGCGGACGTCAGCCGTCCCGAGCTGGGCCCGCTCACCACCTCGAAGATCACCTCGGGCCGCACCTTCGCGGCCGGTGAGACCGACGCGGCCGTCGCCGTCGTCGACAGCGCCTACGCCACGAAGAACAAGCTCGCCGTCGACTCCGAAGTCACCATCAAGAGCGCCAAGTTCAAGGTGATCGGGATCGCCACCGCCGACAGCGGCGACGCGGCCGCCAACGTCTACGTCCCGCTCAAGCAGGCCCAGACCCTTGCCGAAACCCCCGACAAGATCACCACGGTCTACGTCCAGGCCAAGGACTCCCAGGCCATCGGCTCCGTCAAGCAGGCCATCCAGAAGAACGTCCCGGACACCACCGTCACCACCTCGGCCGACCTGGCCGACACCGTCTCCGGTTCGCTCTCCACCGCAGCCTCCCTCGCCTCCACGGTCGGCACGTGGCTCTCGTACGCGGTGCTCCTCGCCGCCTTCCTCGTCGCCGGTCTGCTGACCTCCTCGGCCGTGTCCCGGCGCGTCCGCGAGTTCGGCACGCTCAAGGCGCTCGGCTGGAAGAGCGGCCGCGTCACCGGCCAGGTCGTCGGCGAGGCCCTGGTCAACGGCCTCATCGGCGGAGCGCTCGGCATCGGCCTCGGGCTCGGAGCCGCATACGCCATCACGGCGATCAGCCCGCAGCTGACCGCGCAGCTCGCGGGCGGCGGCGGCGGCCGGGGCCAGGGCGCGGGCGGCGGGGGCGGCGGCGGGATGATGCGCTCCGCCCAGCAGGGCGCCGGCAAGGCCCTCGACATCGCGCTCACCGCACCCGTCTCGCTCTCCACCATCGGCCTGGCCGTCGCGCTCGCCGTCGCGGGCGGACTGATCGCAGGCGGCTTCGGCGGCTGGCGCGCTTCCCGGCTGAGGCCGGCGGACGCACTGCGTCGCGTCGAGTAGCCCGCGGCCGCAGGTTCGTACGGCCGTTCGTGCGTCCGTACGTACGCCTCGTGCGCCTGCCCGCCCGCCAGCACGCCCCACCGCCCCGCAACCCGAGGGAACGAACCAGAGATGTACCAACTCACCGGTGTCACCAAGCGCTACCAGCGCGGCAAGGAATCCATCGACGCGCTCGCCGGCGTGGACCTGACCATCGAGGACGGCGGCCGGCTCGTCATCCAGGGCCCCACCGGCGGCGGCAAGTCCACCCTGCTCCAGATGCTCGGCGCCCTGGACCGCCCGACGGCGGGACAGATCGTCCTCGACGGACTCGACCTCGCCACCGTCTCCGAATCCCGCCTCACCCGGGTCCGGGCGGAGAACATCGGCTTCGTCTTCCAGTCCTTCAACCTGATCCCCACGCTCACCGCGCAGGAGAACGTGGAGACGGCCCTCGTCCCGCTCGGGCTGAAGGCCCGCGAGCGGCGCGACCGGGCCGCCGAGGCGCTGGACTCCGTAGGCCTCGGAGAGCGGATGGGGCACCTGCCCGGGGAGATGTCCGGCGGCCAGCAGCAGCGCGTGGCCATCGCCCGGGCGCTGGCGAAACGGCCGAAGGTGCTCCTGGCCGACGAGCCGACCGGCAACCTCGACGAGTCCATGCGCGACGAGATCATGGAACTGCTCGAAGGCCTCTGGAAGGAACACGGACTGACCTTCGTCATGGTCACCCACGACAGCGCGCTCGCGAGGCAGGCCCCGCGGGTGGCGACGATCCGCCGGGGCAAGGTGACCGTCACCGAAAACGTCTGAGTGCTCCGCCGCGCACCGGTTTAGGGTCCGGAGCATGACGATCACCGCACTCTCCGTGCCCCCGACCGACACCGAAGTCGACCACTGGTGGGCCGTCCTGGCAGCCGCCAGGACGGCGGACCTGCCGGGGACTCCGCCGCCCTCCCGGACGGAGGTGGCCGGGGCGCTGCAGGTGCCGTCGGTGCGGGGGCGCTCGGTGTACTGGGCGACGGAGGACGCGGTCGCCTCCCTGGTCCTCTTCACCGACGGCGTCAACGACCACACCGCGTTCCTGGACGAGCTGACCGTACGGCCCGACGCGCGGCGGCACGGTGTGGGAACGGCCCTGTGGACGCGGGTCCGCGAGGAACTGCTCGCGGACGGCCGTACCTCGGTGGCGGCGGAGGTGGACCTGGGAGGCCCCGGTCAGGCGTTCGCCGAGTCCGTGGGCTTCGCGAACGTCCTGTCGATGGCCTGGTACGTGCAGGACGTACGGGAGGCGCGCTGGGTACAGGGGGCGCAGGCCGCGAAGGAAGGGGCGGAGTCCGCCGCGCCCGGCTACGAGCTGCACTGCTGGCCCGGGCTGGTGCCCGACGAGTGGGCGCAGGCCGTGGCCGTCGCCCACGGGGCGATGGAGGACGCGCCGATGGGAGAGCTGGACCAGCAGATCCAGACCTGGACGGCAGAGCGCCTGCACGCGGCCCACCGCAAGATCCTGGACCGGGGAGGCGCACTGACCACGGTCGCCGCCGTCACCCCGGACGGCGAGGTGGCGGCCTACACGGAACTGGTCCTCCTCGACCCGGCGGGCCCGCGCGCGCTCCAGTACGACACCGTGGTGGTACCCGCCCACCGGGGCCACGGCCTCGGCCGCGCGGTCAAGCTCCGCATGCTCGCGGAGGAGGCGACCCGCCACCCGGACCTGCGCACCATCGCCACCTCGGTGGCGGACGACAACACCCCGATGCTCGCGCTCAACGCGGCCCTGGGCTACCGGCGCGAGCGCGGGGTCGGGTACTTCCAGCTGACGCTGTAGGACGCCGTAGCCCGGGGCGCGGCTGCTTCACGGGTCTACGGGGCGGATTCCTCGACGGGACCCGGACCCGGACCCAAGGCGTGCTCCCGGTCCCGGTCCCGGTCCCGCTCCGGGGCCGCCGGTGACGCGGACCAGGAGGCGAGGAGGCTGAGGGCGTCGGCCGACGGGGAGCCCGGGGGTGCGTGGTAGGTGACCAGGAACTGCGCCGGGTCGTCCGGGAGGGCCAGGGTCTCGAAGGAGAGCCGGAGCTCGCCGACCAGCGGGTGGCGCAGTCGCTTGACGCCGTGGATCTTGTTGTCGGCCACCGTGTGGGCGGCCCACAGTCGGCGGAACTCCTCGTTCTTGACGGACAGTTCACCGACCAGCGCGGACAGCCGTTCGTCGTCCGGGAACTGCCCGGCGTACACGCGCAGATTGCTCACCACCTCGCACGCCCGGCATTCCCAGTCCGCGTACAGCTCCGCCGTAGCCGGGTCCAGGAAGACGAGCCGCACCAGGTTGCGCTCCTGCGCCGGGAGCGCCCCGAAGTCGCCGAAGACCGCCGCCGCCAGCCGGTTCCAGCCGATGACGTCCTGGCGCCGCCCGACCAGGTACGCCGGTACGCCGTCCATCGCGTCCAGCAGCGTCCGCAGCTCCGGCCGGACCTGCTCGGGGCGCGGGGCCTGGCGGCGCTTGCGGGGCTTGGGGCCGGCCAGGTGGCTCAGGTGTGCGCGCTCCGTGCCGTCCAGGCGCAGGGCCCGGGCGATGGCGTCGAGGATCTCCGCCGACACGTTCTGGCCGTGGCCCTGCTCCAGCCGCGTGTAGTACGCGACCGACACCCCGGCCAGCTGCGCCAGCTCCTCGCGGCGCAGGCCGGGAACCCGGCGGTGGCGCCCGTAGTCGGGCAGGCCCACGTCTTCGGGGCGCAGCCGGGCGCGCCGGGAGCGCAGGAACTCGCCGAGCTCGGCTCGTTGATCAAGCTGGTCCATTACCCCAGTATCCCCGCGCGGGGGCGCAGGCCGGGGGCGTGATCCTGACCCCGCCAAGGGTAGGTTCGCCAGACCTAGGCAGGGCAGGGGGATGGGTGTCCGGGGCGGGAGAGTGCAGGCTGTGAACACGAGCAGTCCCGCACAGCAGTTTCCGAGGAGCCCCACCGTGTCCGTCACCCAGGTCGCCGCCTACGCCGCTCCCGCGCCCAAGGCCCCGCTGGAGCGCACCACCGTCCCGCGCCGTCCGGTCGGCGCGCACGACGTCCTCATCGACATCAAGTTCGCCGGCATCTGCCACTCCGACATCCACCAGGTCACCGACGGCTGGGGCGAGGGCATCTACCCCATGGTCCCGGGCCACGAGATCGCCGGTGTCGTCACCGAGGTCGGCCCCGAGGTCACCAAGTTCGCCGTCGGCGACCGGGTGGGCGTCGGCTGCTTCGTCGACTCCTGCCGCGAGTGCGAGCAGTGCCTCGCCGGGCAGGAGCAGTTCTGTGCCAAGGGCATGACCGGCACGTACAACTCGCTCGACAAGAACGGCGAGCCCACGTACGGCGGTTACTCCACGCACGTCGTCGTCGACGAGAACTACACCGTCCGCATCCCCGAGGGCCTTCCCCTCGACGTCGCCGCCCCGCTGCTGTGCGCCGGCATCACCCTGTACTCCCCGCTCAAGCACTGGCAGGCCGGCCCCGGCAAGCAGGTCGCGATCGTCGGCCTCGGCGGCCTCGGCCACATGGGCGTCAAGATCGCCCACGCGCTCGGCGCCGAGGTCACCGTCCTCTCGCAGACCCTGCGCAAGCAGGAGGACGGGCTCAAACTGGGCGCCGACCACTTCCACGCCACGAGCGACGAGGCCACCTTCAAGGAGCTGGCCGGCCGCTTCGACCTGATCGTGTCCACGGTCTCCGCGCCGCTCGCGCTCGACGCCTACCTGGGCCTGCTCAAGGTGGACGGCGCCCTGGTGAACGTCGGCGCCCCGGAGGAGCCGGTCTCGCTGAACCTGTTCTCCGTCATCGGCGGCCGCAAGACCCTGGCCGGCTCGATGATCGGCGGGATCGCCGAGACCCAGGAGATGCTCGACTTCTGCGCGGAGCACGGGCTCGGTGCGGACATCGAGGTGATCCGCGCCGAGGAAGTCAACGAGGCCTACGTGCGCGTCCAGTCGGGCGACGTCCGCTACCGCTTCGTCATCGACACCTCGACCATCTGACCGGCGCCTGACGGCGGCCCCCGGGTGCCTGAACCCCGTGCACGACCCCCGAGTGCACGGCGCCCGGGGGTCGCCGTCACACGCTTTTCATGCTCCGTGCATGGTCTCGGCGGCCCTCCGCGCGGACGATCTTCCCAGCAGCCTTCAGCCACAGGGGAGTTCGAGATGTCCAGCCGCCGCCACTTCCTCGCGGGTTCCGCGGCCGCCGCCGTCGGCCTCGCGGCCCTCCCGCAGGCCGCCCAGCCCGCGCAGGCGGCAGCCGCCGGGGCCGCCGCCGGGGCGGAAGGTCCGCCGAACCTCGTGGTGATCCTGGCCGACGATCTGGGCTACGGCGACCTGGGCGCGTACGGCCAGAAGCTGATCACCACCCCGCGCATCGACCAACTGGCCGCCGAGGGCCTCCGGTTCACCGACGCCTACTCCGCGGCCGCCGTCTGCGCGCCCTCCCGCGCCGCACTGCTGACCGGCCTGCACACCGGCCACGCCGCCGTCCGGGCCAACCCCTCCAGCGGCGGCCAGGGCAGCCTCGGCGCGGGCGACACCACCTTCGCGGAGGTGCTCCGGGCACGCGGCTACCGTACGGGCCTCTTCGGCAAGTGGGGCTTCGGACCCGAGGCCGGGGACCAGCCGAGCCACCCGTCCGCGCGGGGCTTCGAGAAGTTCTACGGGTACATCGACCACAGCCACGCCCACCAGTACTACCCGGCGTACCTCTGGAACGGCAACGCCAAGGAGACCGTCCCGACGGGCACCTTCGCCCCCGACGCGATCGCCGCGCGCGCCCTCGACTTCATCGACGACCACGCCGCCGGCCCCGCCCCCTTCCTGCTCTTCCTCACCCCGAACCTCCCGCACGCCCCGAGCGAGATCCCCGACGCGAGCGCCTACGCCTCCCAGCCCTGGACGCAGGCCAACAAGTCGCACGCGGCGCAGATCAGCCTCCTCGACGCGCAGGTCGGCGCCATCATCGACCGGCTGAAGGCGCGGGGCGTCGCGGAGCGCACGGTCGTCCTGGTGGCCTCCGACAACGGCCCGCACGAGGAGGGCGGGGTGAACCCGGACCTCTTCGACGCCAACGGCCCGCTGCGCGGCTACAAGCGCAACCTGTACGAGGGCGGCGTACGCGTCCCCCTCGTCGCCTGGTCCCCGGGCCGGATCGCCCCCGGCACCACCAGCGTCCGCCCCACCCCGCTCTACGACCTCCTGCCCACCCTCGCCGAGCTGGCGGGCGGCGCCCCGGCCCCCTCCGACATCGACGGGCTCTCGGCGGCCTCCGTCCTGAACGGCGCCCCCGCCCTGGCCCCCCTCCACAACCACCTGTACTGGTACCGGGACGAGCAGGGCGTCACCAGCCGCGCCAACACGCAGGACGGCGGCCGGGCGAAGCAGGTCGCGGAGGCCATCCGCAAGGACCGGTGGAAGGCCGTACGGTTCGCCCCGGCGCGGGACCGCACGGTGGCCGACTCGAAGTGGGAGTTCGAGCTCTACGACCTGGCGGTGGACCTCGGCGAGAAGAACGACGTGGCGGCGAAGAACCCGTCGGTGGTCTCGTCGTTGACGGCCCTCCTGCGTTCCTCCTGGGCGGACACGTACCTGCGCCGCCCGTGGGGCCTGACCGCGGTCGCCGACGCCGTCGCCTCGACGCTCACCACGACCGTCGCGAACGGCACGACCCGCCCCTGGCCGGACGTCCGCGTCACGCTCCCGCTCCCGTCGGGCTGGACGGCCACCGCGACGACGGCGACGACCGCGCCCTCCCTCGGCCCGGGCGAGTCCCTGACCACGACGTGGCGGCTGACCCCGCCCTCGACGGTGCCCGCACCCGTGCTCCTCGTCCCGCAGGCCACCACCTCGTCCTCCCTCGGCTTCACGGCACCCACCCGCTACACGCCCCTGCCGGCCCCGCCCACCCAGGACGGCTACCTCAGCGACCTCCCCTGGGTCTCGGCGGCCAACGGCTGGGGCCCGGTCGAGATCGACCGCTCCAACGGCAAGCAGGCGGCGGGCGACGGCACCCCGATCGCCTTCGGCGGGGTCACGTACGCGAAGGGCCTCGGCGTGCACGCCCCGTCGGAGATCGTCTACCACCTGGGCGGCCGCGGGAACCGCTTCACGGCTCTGGTCGGCATCGACGACTTCTCGAAGAAGCAGTCGGCGACCGGAGCCACCCGCGCGATCGTGCGCGGCGACGGCCGGGTCCTCGCCACGACGGGGGTCCTGACCGGTGTGTCGGGACCGACCGCACTCGACGTGGACGTACGCGGAATCAGGCTCCTCCACCTGGTGGTCGAGGACGCCAACGCGAACTCCGCCTTCGACCACACGTCGTGGGCGGCGGCGCGGGTGACGGTGGTCTGAGGGGGCCGTTTCGCCTGGATCGCGGTGAAACATCAGAGGTGACAGCGGGTCCACGGCCGTGGATGATGCTCGGAGACTTGCGGATCAGTGTGTGCCAGGCCGTTGCAGGGGGGAACGGCCTGGCACCCGCGTGCGGCTCCGTGTCCTGTGGTCCTTCCCCCTCGCTTCGTCACCGAAGGAACCCTGCCGCGTGCGCCCTACCCGTAGGACGGCCCTGCTCACCGCGGGCCTCGTCACCCTCCTCGGCCTGCCGGCCACCGCGGCGGCCGCCGCGGACCCGGCCGACCTGTACGTGAACAGTGCGGCAGGCTCCCACTGCTCCGACGGCGGCACCGGGACGAAGGCCGTCCCGTTCTGCTCGATCTCGGCGGCCGCGAAGGTGGTCAAGCCGGGCCAGACCGTGCGGATCGCACCGGAGACGGGCTACCCCGGCGCGGTCACGATCGACCGCTCGGGAGAGCCGGGCAAGCCGATCACCTTCGCCTTCGGCGAGGAGGGCGTTATCGGCTGGCAGGCTTCCATCGAAAAGGACCTGACCATCAGCGGGGCCTCCCACGTCGTGGTGCGGGGACTCGCGGTCGGGGGCGCGGTGCGCATCGACGCTTCCCACGACGTCACGCTGGAGAAGCTCGATGTCTTCGGCCCCCAATCCGCCGCCCTCGTGGTGGGCGGGGCGAGCACGGATGTACGCGTCATCCGCAGCATGCTCGGCGCCGTCCGGATCGAGGGAGGCGCCCAGCGCACCGTCCTCAGCCGCAACGTGCTCGACGACGACCGCCGGCCGGCGGTGACGGTGCTCGATGCCCCCGGCACTGCCCTCACCAACAACACCGTCCGCGGTGGCTGCGGCGCGGCCGTGTCACTCGGCGGTACCTCGACCGGCTCGGCACTGTTCAACAACGTGGTCCACACCCGGAACACCTCCACGACGTGCGCGGTCACCGAGCCGCGGATCGGCATCGCCGTGGCGAAGAGCGCGACGGCCGGCACCCGTGTCGACTACAACATCGTCGCGGGACAGCCCGGCACCGTGGCTTCCCCTTACAACTGGGCCGGCACCGCCTACCAGACGGTGGCGGCGTTCCTGGCCGCCGGCGGTCAGGGTGCGCACGACCTCCTGCGCCCGTCCGTCGACGGAATCGGCGCGTGGGACGGATCTCCCACCGTCGACTCTGGCGACCCCACGGCGCCGGGGGTGATTCCGCTGGACTGGGTGGGGAATCCGATCGCGGACGACCCGCGGGTGCCCAACACGGGCAAGGGCGGAGGGTACATCGACCGGGGCGCCGAGGAGACCCAGGACGACCTGCGCGGCGTCACCCTCTCGCTGAGCGACAGCTGGGCGCCGGTCGGCACGCGGGTGAAGGCGACGGCCGCCGCGGACAGTTACTGGTCGGCCGCCCTCACCTACCACTTCGACTTCGGGGACGGCACGGACCCGGTCGTCACCAAGCAGCCCACCGTCGAGCACGTCTACAGCGCGCCGGGCGGCTACGGGGCCATGGTGAAGGCCGTCAACGGTGTCGGGAAGCGAGTCTGGTCCACCTACACCCCGGTCAAGGTGACCCCGGCCGGCCCGCTGAAGGCGGCCTTCGCCGTCGATCAGCCGCTGCCCACCTCCTCGGACCCGGACGTCATGGGTATCGTCCCGTTGACCGTCGTCATCGACCCCACGGAGCTCACCGCGGCCCCCTGGCCGGTGGTGAGCGCGAGTGTGGAATTCGGCGACGGCAACACGGCCCACGCCGACGAGCTGCGTTCCTTCGAGCACAGCTACTCCTCGCCCGGCAACTACACGATGAAGCTGACCCTCGTGGACTCCAAGGGCGCGAAGTCCACGGCCCTCCGGACCGTGAAGGTCGACTACGCCCCGTCCGGGTACGTTGCCACCGAACCGTTCCGCATCAAGGACTCGCGCACGGACGGCAGGCCCGTCCTTGCCCGCCTGCCGCTGGACGTGACCCTGCCGACGGCACACCGCATACCGGGCCACCCCCTGTCGGCCGGCCTGGCCTCGGCGGTCGTCAACGTGACCGTCACCGGCGCCACGGAGGACACCCACCTCACCGTGTGGCCGTCCGGCCAGCCGCGCCCGGCGACTTCGAACGTGAACGTCGCCAAGGGCGGCACTTCCTCCAACACCGTCACCGTCCCGGCCGGCGGTCTCGGGTCGATCCAGGCGCAGCTGGGCTCCGGCGAGGCCTCGCTCATCGTCGACTTCGTCGGCTACTACCAGCCCAACATCGGGCAGCGCTTCTCCCCGCTCGCCCCGACCCGCGTCCTGGACACCCGTACGACCGGGGGCGCGCTAGGCGGGGGCAAGACCCGCACGGTGAAGGTGGCCGGTGTCAACGGCATCCCGGCGGACGCCACCGCCGTCGCGCTGAACCTGACGGGTACGGGTGCGAAGGAGCAGGCGCACGTCATCGCCTACCCGGACCCGGCGAAGCGTCCGGCGACCTCGAACCTGAACGTGGAGCCGGGCAAGGACAAGTCCAACCAGGCGATCGTCCCGGTCGGCCCGAACGGCACGATCACCCTGTTCACGAACTCCGGCTCCACGCACCTGGTGCTGGACGCGGTGGGTTACTACGGCAAGGACGGCAAGGCGCTCTTCACGCCGGTCGTGCCGAAGCGCCTTGCCGACACCCGTACGACCGGCAAGGTCGCCCCGGGCGCCACGACCACGGTCTCCGGCCTCCCGGCCAACGCCCTCGGCGCGGTCCTGAACATCACCGCCACCGACACCACGGCCCCGGGCTTCCTGACCGCGTACGGGTACGGCGGCAAGCTCCCCGGAGCCAGCAGCCTGAACACCCTCCCGGGCCTCACGGTCCCGAACCACGTCACCACCCCGGTCGGGACCGGCGGCAAGGTGAACATCTTCAACAGCTACGGCGGCCCCAACCACGTGATCACCGACCTCCTCGGCTACTTCACGACCGGCTGACACCCCCGGAAACACGACGGAGCCCCGGCCCCCGCGAAGCGCGGGGGCCGGGGC
>NZ_JBHVYI010000148.1:0-13362 GCF_042880975.1 Streptomyces sp. NPDC058289 | reverse complement strand
GGCCCCGGATCGATCCTCCGATCCGGGGCCGCGGGCGTTGTCGGCTCATGCAGCCATGACGGAGCGGGTTCTCCTTGCGGGGACGGGTGGGGTCCGGTGGTGACTCGGCGTCGGGCGAGTCGTTGGGACTGGCATGAACGCCATCAAGCGACGCCTCGCCGCCCTCGTCCTGTCCGGAGGGGCGGCCCTCGCCCTCAGCCCCGCCGTCGCGCACGCCGCCGACGAGCCCGCCATCCAGGGGCCTCCGATCACCCAGCGCGTCGGCGAGATCGTCGACCACCCCGGGGGCGCCGTCAAGGACGCGAAGACGGCGGTGGACATCACGGCCTCGGCCGCCGGGTCCGCGTCGAAGGCGACCGACGCCTCCCTCGGCGGAGCCGGGAACGCGCTGTCGTCCGGGCTGCCGAAGGCGCCGAAGGTGCGTGCCTGACGACAGGCCCTAGGTTCAGCCGCCGGTACGGGTGACCAGGACCAGCGGGACCTCGCGGCCGGCCGTCCCGGCGGCCGCGTCCCGGTAGGCCGCGTACGAGGGCATCGCGGCCACCACCACCGGCCACAGCCGCTCCGTCTCCGCCGGGGTCGCGGGGCGGGCGAGCGCCGCGAAGCTCTCGGCGCCGACCTGGAGCGTGACGGCCGGGTCGGCGCACAGGTTCAGGTACCAGGCCGGGTGGTGCCCGGCCCCCGCGTTGGACGCCGTGAGGACGTACGTCGCGTCGGCGGCCTCCCCGCCGGGAACGTGGGCCGGCGCCGTGCGTCGCGGCACCCCGGAGCGGCGCCCCCGCGTGGTCAGCAGCAGATCGCGGATCCCGGGGCGCGGCATCCCGCCGGTCTCCTCGAAGCGGCGGATGTGGTCCGCCACCCAGGGGTTCGGGCTGTCGGTCATGCGCCCGTCACCCCGGCGTGCGTGCGGTGCACGGTGGGGGCGAGCACCTCGTCCAGGACGGCCCGGGCGAAGTCCGCGTGCGGGATCCGGGCCCCGGCGTCGGCGGGGGCGAAGGCGTAGCCGCCCCCGGCCCCCGCCCCCTCGGCGGTGAAGTCGCCGGAGGGGCTCAGCACCGCCCAGTCCAGGCCCGCCGGTGCGGCCGCCCGCAGGGCTTCGGTGCCGGCGCCGTGGCCGACGTAGAACTCCCGCCACTCCTGCGGGTAGCCCGGGGTGTCCATCAGCGGCTGCCCGGACGGTGTGGGGAGTACGGATGCCAGCCCGACGGACACCAGGCGTCCCACCCCGGCCCCGCTCAGCCCCGCCGCCAGCGCGCGGGCGGCCGCCGGGAAGAACTCGCCGGGGACGGCCCCCATGTCGTACACCGCTGCCACCGCCGCATCGTGCCCGGCGGCGAGCCGCTCCACGTCCGCCGCCGAGGTGATGTCCCCGTCTCCCCGCCCGGCCGCGGTGACCTCGTGCCCCCGCGCCCGCGCCTCGGCGACGACGGCCCGGCCGACGCGGCCGCCGGCGCCGAACACGATGATCTTGGTCTTGGGTGTGGTCCCGGCCCGGTCGTTCCCCTGGTTCGTCATGGCACGGACCCTAGGGGGAGGGGTGGTTACCGATCGGATACCGCCCTACCGTGTGGATCATGACCGAGAAGCAGCTGCCGTCTCCTGCACCCCTCGACCCCGAGATGTTCGACCCCGTCTGCCCCTCGCCCCTGGTGCCGTTCCGGATCGGCGACAAATGGGCCACGCTGATCCTGCGCTGCCTCCAGGACGGCCCCCGCCGGTTCTCGGAGCTCAAGGTCCCGCTGCGCGAGATCACCGCCAAGTCCCTCACGCAGTCCCTGCGTGGGCTGGAGCGCGACGGCTTCGTGGCGCGCACGGAGTACGAGACCCCGGCGCGCCGCGTCGAGTACGCCCTCACCCCGCTCGGCCGGGGCCTGCTGGGCCCCCTGGACGCGGCGTGCGAGTGGACGCGGGAGCACTGGGACGAACTGCTCGACGCCCAAGAGGCGGGTGCGGCCGGCCTGCCGGGTGGGAGCGGCTCGCGCTGATTTCGGGGCGGGCCCTCGCGACGGGGTGGTCGTTGGGCAGGACATGATCCTCTGGTTGCTCAATCACCTCAGCACGTTCTTCCTCGGCGTCCTGCTCGTCGGCGGCTTCGTCGCCCTCGCCATCGGCGGCAGCGTGGCCGCGCGCCGCCGCTTCCCGCACCTCGCGGACGGCGACCACAACGAGATGGTCGGGGTGGCCCTCGGGATGTTCGGCGCGATCTACGGCATCATCCTCGCCTTCGTCGTCGTCACCCTGTGGACGCAACTGGAGAACACCCAGACCATCGTCGCGACCGAAGCCACCGACCTGGCCCTGGTCGTCCGCAGCGCCGAGGTCTTCCCCGCGGCCGAACGCGCCCGCGTGGACCGGGCGGTGGGGGACTACGTCCACGCCGTCGTCGAGATTCAGTGGCCCCTCATGCGCGAGGGCCGGCCCAGCTACGAGGCCACCGCCGACCAGACGCACGCCCTGTACACCGCCCTCCAGGCCTACGAGCCCGCCGGCCCCCGGAGCGAGACCTTCTACGGGGAGGCCGTCGGCCACCTCAACGACGTGGCCGCGCAGCGCCGGGCGCGCGTGACGATGGCCGAGACCTCGCTGCCGCCGCTGCTCCAAGTGCTCGTGTACGGAGGCGCGTTGGTGATCCTCCCGCTCACCTTCCTCTTCGGGCTGCGGAGCCTGAAGATGCAGCTGCTGTTCGTCTCGGCGGTGGCGGGCCTGATCGGGTTCAGCCTGCTGCTGGTGATGGCCCTCGACCGGCCCTTCGCCGGGGAACTGAGCGTCAGCCCCGCGCCGTTCAAGGACGCGGCGCTGGCGCAGTTCTGGCGGTAGGGGCGGATGTGTTCAGCCCCGCCGTCGTCGCTCAGCCCCAGGTGCGGGAGGACAGCACGAGCTGGTAGCCGTCGGGGTCGGTGACGGTGACCCCGTAGGTGTCCCAGTACGGGTTGTGGGCGGGCGTACGGGTCCCGCCGTGCTCCACGAGCCGGGCCACGAGGGCCTCGTCGGGGGCCTCGCCGAGGTAGACGACGAGGAGGTCCTCGGGGGTGGGGGAGGGGGCCACCGGGTTCTCGGGGTCGCGGGTCAGCTCGAAGTGCCAGCCGCCCCCGAGGGGACCGACCATCAGCAGGTCGTGCTCCCCGGAGACCCGCTCGGTGGTGCGCCACTGCACGTCGAGCCCGAGCCCTCCCACGTAGAACCGCTCGGCGGCGGCCAGGTCGAGTGAGGGCCGGGCGATCCGGATGTGCGCGCGTGAGTCGATCATGGAGGAGAGGGTACGGGCGCGTCAGGCCAGGGGGCCGAGGTCGATGAGGTCCAGCCGGTCGGGATCGGTGAGCACGTCGATGGCGGTGATCCGGCCGTCGGTGACCGTGAAGGCCATCACCGACATCAGCCGGCCCTCGACCACGCACAGCACGCCGGCGGCCCCGTTGACGAGCACGGGGCGGACGAACGGCGCGAGGGAGCTGTAGAGGGCCGCCTGGGACCCCACGATCCGGGCGCCGGTCAGGACCACCGACTGGCCCGCACGTGCCACGCCGCCGTCGGAACGCAGGACGACGTCCGGGTGGAGCAGGGAGAGGAGCGCGTCGAAGTCTCCGTCGCGGGTGGCCGCGAAGAACGCGCTGACGGCCTCGCGCTGCCGGGCCAGGTCCGGATCCGGCGCGGGAGCCTGCCCCTGGACGCGGCGCCGCGCACGGCTGGCGAGCTGCCGGGTGGCCGCCGGTGTCTTGTCGAGCATCAGGGCGATCTCGTCGAAGGGCACGGAGAACATGTCGTGCAGCACGAACGCCAGCCGCTCCGCCGGAGCGAGCGATTCGAGCACCACGAGCAGCGCCAGCCCGACGGAATCGGCGAGCAGCACCTCCTGCTCGGGGTCGACCACGCCGCCCTCCCGGGCGAGAACCGGGTCGGGCATCCGGGGAGCACGGCCGACCCCGTCCAGCCGGTCGTCGAGGGAGTCCTCCCGGCGGGTCTCGCGGGCGCGCAGCCCGTTCAGGCACAGCCGGGCCACGACCGTCGTCAGCCAGCCGCCCAGGTTCTCCACGTCACTGACATCGGTGCGGCTCAACCGCAGCCAGGCCTCCTGGACCGCGTCCTCGGCCTCACCGATCGACCCGAGCATCCGGTAGGCGACGGCCCGGAGATGGGAGCGGTGCTCCTCGAAGCGGAGGGCGAGGAGGCGCTGCGCGCCGGCGTCGGCGTGCCCGTCGCCACTCGCGTTCATCTCCACGCCCGCGCCCACGCCCGCGTTCACGTCCACGCCCTACCCCCGTACTGAGTCCCCGACCGGCCGTCGGCTCAGTAGATCATCCGACCCGGCCGAAACTCCGCTACTTCCAGGGGTCCTTGGTCGGCATGCAGCCCAGCGCGCGGAGCTGGTCGTCGGTCTCCTTGAGCCCCTGGATCCCCTCGCCGATCTCCGCCCAGCCGCTGGCCGCCGCCTCGGCGGCCTTCTCCTTGTTCGTCGGCGACACGGCGATGCCCGACGCGTTCAACACCCTGCCCATGCCGTTGGAGAGGTGCTCGCGGGCCTTGGTCCAGGAGTCGTGGGTCTTCTGCTCGGGGATGTAGGCGACGGTGTACCCCCGGGCCTCCTCCAGTCGGGACGACAGGGGGCCCAGATCGATCATGATCCTGCCTTCCTCGTGCTCGGCCCGGGCGTGCCGCGCTGCGGAGATCAGCCCGTGGAGCAGCTCCTCGCCGCCGGTGCCGTACCAAAGGATCACGCCCGGGCCGGGGTTCGCCGGCCCCGTGGGGGTCGGGGCCGTGAAGGTCGGCGCGGGCTTGAAGCTCACGTTCGTCTTCGGCGGGGTGATCTCGGGCTCCCCCGCGCACCCGGTGAGCAGGGCGGCGCCGACGGCGCTGACGGTGACGAGCGACACGAGCGGTAAGCGGACGCGCATGCTTCCCCCTGGGGAGGTTTCGGGTCGTGCTCCGGAACAGGCTTCGGATCAGTCCTTGCGCCCGGTCGCGGCGACGGTCACACCCAGACCGATCATCGCGAGCCCGCCGGCCCCGCCCACGGCGGAAAGCCGCTGCGGCGACCGCGAGAACCAGCTCCGGGCGGTTGCGGCAACCATGCCCCAGGCACTGTCGCAGACTACGGCGATGAAGTTGAACACGAGGCCGAGCGTGAGCATTTGGGCCGTGACGTGCCCCTGATCGCGGTCCACGAACTGCGGCAGGACGGCCGCGAAGAACACGATGGTCTTCGGATTGGCGACCCCGACGGCGAACCCTTCCCACAGCGAGCGCCAGTTTCCGTACTCGGCTGCGCCCGCCCCGAACTCCGCACGGAGCGAATGCCGCTGCCGGAAGGCCTTGATCCCCAGGTAGACGAGGTACGCGGCTCCCGCGAGCTTGAGCGCCGTGAACACGAGCACGGACCGCTCCACGACGGACCCCACCCCGAAGGCCACGGCGACGACGAGCACGTACGCCCCCAGCGTGTTCCCGGCCACCGTGATCAGCGCGGCCCGCCACCCCTGGGACAGCGCCCGCCCGATGACGAAGAGCACGCTCGGCCCGGGGATGAGGATCAACAGCAACGACATGGCGGCGAACGCCAGCAGCCGGTCAGTGGACACCATGCGGTTCATCGTTCCGGACGGGTGGTGGGAGGCGCAATCGAGTTGCCGCCAACCGGACGGTCGGATAGGAAGCTTGCATGCTAAAAGGCAACACGGTGGGGCTCAGGGCCCGGCACGAGGACGACATCCCCCTCCTCCACGCCGGTCTTCACGACGACGTGGTCACCGCTTCGCGGGCCACCGCAAACCCGTGGCGGCCGCTCATGGCCGGCTCGGAGGCCCTGTCGTTCCAGGTGGACGACAAGGAGCAGGGCCACGTGCCGTTCTCCGTGGTGGACCTCGAAAGCGGCGAGCTGGTCGGTACCGCGACGCTGTGGGGCATCGACAACCACAGCCGGTCCGCGCACGTCGGGCTCGGGCTGCTGCCGTCCTCGCGCGGCAAGGGCTACAGCACCGACGTGGTCGCGGTCCTGTGCCACTACGGCTTCGTCGTACGCGGCCTGCACCGGCTGCAGATCGAGACGCTGGCGGACAACGCCCCGATGATCCGCTCCGCAGAGCGCAACGGCTTCGTCCGCGAGGGCGTGCTGCGCTCCTCGGCCTGGGTCATGGGCGAGTTCCTGGACGAAGCCCTGTTCGGCCTCCTCGCCCAGGACTGGAAGCCGGCCCCGAAGGCCTAGGCCGTCACCATGTGAGGCGAAGGCGTCCATCACCGCCTCGTGCAGCGGAGGTGGGCCGCTCGCAGCTCGCCCCGGCCGGGCGGGGCAAGCTGCGCCGTCAGGACCGTCAGCCGGCCTTCTTGAGCAGGTCGACCTGCAGCGTGGCCATGTGGTTCCTGTTCTCGGCGTCGTAGATGCTCGCCTGGACGTACGCCACGACGTTGCCGACGCGCATGACGGCACGGGTGCTGGACCTGCCGTTGGTGAACGCCTCGGTTTCGTCCGCGCCGGTTGCGAGCTTCGTCGGCTCGGGTGCGGGCTCGCGGCTCCGTATCTTGGCTGCCAGGCCCTTGACTGCGGCACTCGCGGACTCCTTCGAATCGAAGGAGAAGAGGGTGAACTCGACCTCGTCGTCGTCCGCGTTGCCCCTCGCGGCAGCCTCCTTGTGGCCTGCGGCCACCACGCCGGTGCACGGAGTGCCGGTGTCTTCGGCGCATTGCAGGCGCGCCGGTTCTCCCTCGATCGCCGCCAAGTCATCGCCGACGAAGACGTCGCCCAGCATCTCGTTGGTCGGCAGCGCCGCCCGGACCTGCTCCGCGGACAGGGGGCCGGAGGACTTGCCCTTCCCGCCGCCGATCTCGACGACGCCTACGGCCGAATCCGCGGCGTTCCCGTCACTCCCACAGCCGGTCAGCGCCGCCACCAGCGCCACCGCACACACAGTCCCCCGCACAACGGACTTCACTCTGAACTCCCCATTACTCTGCACACCTTGAAGATCCCTACTTAATCACCCGGTGCCTGTTCGGCCTGCTCCGGGATGGGGACGGGTGCGGATGGGGCTTTACGGAGGACCTGCAGCTCAGGGCGCGGTGACCCCGCCCACGAAGGCGGCCCAGGTCCGACCGGACACCGCAAGCTCGGGGCCGGCCGTCAGCTTGGAGTCGCGGATGTGGACGGAGTCGGCACAGCTTGCGACTTCTACGCAGTTGTCTCCGTCGCCACTGCTGTAGCTGCTCTTGAACCACCGCAACCGGGAGCTGTTCACAGAGTTCCTCGCATTCGCATCAACAGGCCCGCGCTGTCCGCCGGATTGAGGGCCTGGATGCGAAGTTTGGCATACCTCTGGTGGAGGAGACTGATGTCTTTCGGGTTCGAGATGACCTGGCCCGTCTGCTGTCCCTCGCTGTAGCCATGCCAGTCGTTTTCTTCTGTCTCAAGGAGACAGAACGGCCCACCCAGCCCCGCATGTTCCGGGCTGACCATAGGCATGATCTGCAGATCGACGTTGGGCAGTCGGGCGCACGCGAGGAGGTGGTCGATCAGCTCGATGGTCACCTCCGGACCACCTGTCTGTCGCTCGATCACCGCCTCGTCGAGGATGAAGCTGAAGATCGTGTACGGCGTGCGGTGCAGCACCCTCTGCCGTTTCAGACGCGCTGCGATGCGGGCTTCGGTCTCATCTGCCGTGGGTAGCGGCAGTACTGCGGCGATCAACGCACGGGCGTAGGACTCCGGCTGCAACAGGCCGGGGACTGAGCGCGACTCGTACGTATTCAACGTCACCGCCTCCTCCTCCAGCTCCGCCCACCGCCGGAACCACTTCGCCAGTCCCCGCCGCCGGGTCAGCTGCTTCGCTGCGATGCGGATGACTCCGAAGGCGTCCAACACCTCCTCAACCCGGTCCACGAACCTCGTGGACGGATGCCGCCGCCCCTGCTCCACCGACCCGATGTACTGCACGGAGTACCGGATCAGCGGGTGCAGTTGCTCCTGGGTCAGGCCGGCGCGTTTCCTGAAGGCTTTGACCGTCTCGCCGAAGTTGCGCAGGTCGGCGTCGGGCTCGACCTCGCTGTCACCGCCGTCACCGCTGTCATCGACACTCGCCATGGAGGTCACCTCCCCGGCAACATGTTCACTGTCGGTGACCGAGGCTGTCCAGAGCGCGAACTCGTACAGATGAAAAGTAGCGGTTCGCTTGCTGGGGAACACCCCTCCCCACGCGGGAGTTTGCTCCCATGACCGCACCCTCGGGCGCCGACCGGGCCCTCGCACGCACGTTCACTCAGCGTTTCAGTTCCACCCGGCGCGGAGCTCGCCTCGCCCGGCAGCTGGCGCTCGTCGAGCTGCACGACTGGGGCATCCCCGACCGGACCGGGCTCTCGGAGGACGCCGGACTGATCGTCGCCGAACTCGCCGCCAACGCGGTGGCCCATGGGCGCGTTCCCGGGCGGGACTTCGAGCTCCGGCTGAGCCTGCTCCCCGGGGCGCTGCGGATCGAGGTGTCCGACGCTCGCCGGGACCGTCGCCCGGCCGTCCGGCCGCACGAGTACGGGGCCGAGGCCGGCTACGGCATGCGCATCGTCGAGGCCGTCGCCGCGGACTGGGGGGTCAGGGACCGGCTGGTCGGGAAGACGGTCTGGGCGGAGCTGGCGTGTGCGGACCCCGGGTGATTCCTCAGTGGTCCCGGTGCGCTTCGCGGTGACGCACGTCGGCGAGCGACCAGATGGCGATCCGTCCGTCCTCGATCGTGTGGACGACGCGGTAGTCGCCGACGCGGAGGCACCGGCGTGATGCGTGCCCGTGCAGGGGCCTGGTGTCGAAGTCCGTCGTGTCCCCCGCCGCGAGGGCGCTCTGGAACTCTGCCAGTCGTTGCAGGATGCGCAGGGCGTCAGGGCGGGGGACTCCGAGCAGGTCGCGTTGTGCGTGCCGGGTGAGGCGGGTGACGTAGGCAGTCTGTTCCATCTGTCAGCACTCTTCGTGACGGAGGACGGCGGCCATGTCCTCGAGCGTGGCGGACCCCGCGGTCCCTGCGCGCTCGGCCTCGTCGGCCAGTGTGTTCAGCCACGAGTCCTCGGCTTCGTCCACGAGCCGGCGAAGCTGCCGGTACTCCTCGATGCCGATCACGACGGCTTCCTGCTTGCCGTCGCGCGTGATGATCGTGGGGACGCCTTCGCGGTACGCGCGCTTTACGGCGTCCGCCAGGTGGCTGCCCACTTCGATCATGGACTCGATCACAGGCTCACTCATGCAGTGAATGTACCGAATGTGCATGAATGTGCCTGCGGGGCTCTCAGAGGTACTGAGCGAACTCGTCCAGGATGCGCAGGATCGTGGGCTCGTCCTCCGAGGGGAGCTGGAGGACGACCTCCTCGATGCCCAGGTCGGCGTAGTGGGCCATCTTGCCGGGGGTGGGCTGGACGGCGTACGGGACCACCTGGAGGGACTTGGCGTCGCGGCCCGCGGCCTCCCAGACCTGGCGCAGGGCCGGGACGGACTCCGTCAGGCCGCCGCCGCCGATCGGGAGCCAGCCGTCGCTGTGGTCGGCGATGGCGGCGAAGAGCTTCGGGCCGGCCTGGCCGCCGATCAGGGTGCGGGGGCCGTACAGCGGGACGCCCGGGGCGAGTTCGCGCGGGGGCTGGACCGGCTTGGGGTGGGCCGAGCTGGCCTGGACGGAGGAGAACTGGCCCACGTACGCCGTGGGGTGCGGGGACCACAGGGTCCGCATCAGGGCCATGCGGTCGCGGACCAGTTCGCGGCGGGTGCGCCACTCGACTCCGTGGTCGGCGGCCTCCTCGACGTTCCAGCCGTAGCCGATGCCGAGGGTGACGCGGCCGCCGGACAGGTGGTCCAGCGTGGCGACCTGCTTCGCCAGGTCGATGGGGTCGTGCTGGGCGACGAGGGTGATGCCGGTGCCGAGGTGGAGCCGCTCGGTGACGGCGGAGGCCTGGCCCAGGGCGACGAAGGGGTCCAGGGTGCGGCCGTAGCGGTCGGGGAGCTCGCCGCCCATGGGGGCGGGGGTGACGCGGCTGACCGGGATGTGGGTGTGCTCGGGGAGGTAGAGGCCGGAGAAGCCGCGTTCCTCCAGTGCGCGGGCGAGGGGGACGGGAGCGATGGTGCGGTCGGTCAGGAAGACGGTCGTGGCGATCCGCATGTGCGCTGACACCTCCGTGGTGTGGGGAGGGCCAAAGTACGGCTTCGCGCGTGCGGAGGGCAGGGGCGTGCGTCGGCCACGGCCGTGGCGGTGGTCACGGCCGTGAGGGGCCGCGGGCGCGGCCCCGACGGTCCCTCCGGCGTCAGCCCCGCGGGTACCGGGTCAGCCAGTGGGTGGAGGCGGCGGTCGGGCCGTGCAGGGCCGGGCCCTGGGTCATCTCCAGGGCGAAGTCGTCGGCGAGTTCCAGGACCGTGGCGCGGCCCTCGAGGCCGGCGAGCCAGGCCGCCGGGAGGGCCGTTTCGCCGTGCTGGGCGCCGAGCAGGGCGCCGCAGAGGGCACCGGTGGCCGCGGAGTCGCCGCCGTGGTTCACGGCGAGGCGCAGGCCGTGGGCCACGTTCTCGGCGACGAGGGCGCAGTACACGGCGATGGCGAGGACCTCCTCGGCGGAGCGGCCGTGGCCGGGGGACAGGCCCTCGACCGTCTGCGGCGACGGGACGCCCGTGGTGACGGCGCCGAGCGCGCGCTGCAGGGCGTCCGTGACGGGCTGGTGGCCGGGGCGGACGCCGAGCAGGCCCAGTGCGCGCTGGACGGCGGAGTCGAGGGACTCGCCGCGGGTCAGGCCGTGGACGATGACGGCGTGGGCGCCGGCCGACAGGTACGCGGTGGGGTGCCCGTGGCTCTGCGCGGCGCACTCGATGGCGAGCTGGAGGACGAGGGCCGGCTCCCAGCCGACCAGCAGCCCGAAGGGGGCGGAACGGGTGGAGGCGGCCGGGTCCAGGGCGGTCGGGTTCTTCGGCTGGGCGAGCGTGCCGAGGACTCCGTCGGCGAAACCGGTCAGGCAGGAGCGGTCGGGGGAGCGCTGGGCGTAGAGCCACTCCTCCTGCGCGAGCCAGCCGTTGTCCTCGCGGCGCTCGTCGGGGCCCCAGTCGCTCTGGGTGAGGGCCCAGCGGAGGTACGCGCGGTGCACGTCGGTCGGCGGGTGCCAGGCGCCGGTGTCCCGGCGCACGTGGGCCCGTATCAGGCCGTCCACGGTGAAGAGGCCGAGCTGCGTGGCGGCGGTGACCGCGGCCCGAGGGGTCGGCTCGGTCAGGCCCGCGGGGCCGTGGGCTTCGACGAGTTCGGGGACGGAGAGGGCGGCGACGGGGGCGCCGAGGGCGTCGCCGATGGCCGAGCCGAGGAGGGTTCCTCTGACGCGGCTACGGAAATCCTGCTGCTCGGTGCGGCCCCAGAGGCCGGTGGTGACGGCGGCGCGCCCGCCGATGGTCGCGCCGGCGGCGGGGCCGGTGGCGGGGCCGAGGCTGGTGGCTCCGCCGGTGGGTGCGGGGGTGGGGGGCGGTGTGGGGGTCGGTGGCGGCGCCGGCTGGAGGGGGTGGGCTGCCCCGGGCCTGCTCTGCTGCTCCCCGGACGTTTCCGTCGCCGTGTCCATTTCGATCCCCCCGGACTGCCCGCGCGTGCTCTGGCGGGCACTGTAGTGGACAGTACCGATCGGGTCCGGAAGTAGTCGGTCACGGGGGCGGTATGGGGACGCGGAACGGCTGGTTTCCGCCGTACACCTTCTTGATGCCGGATTCCGTCCGGCGGGGGCCCGGTCGGGGTACTTGCCACTGCCGTCCCGGCGTAGGGCCCGGTGGGCGGGTGCGGGTAGGGGCCCTGCGGGGAAAAGTCCCCTACCCGCCCTTCCACCGTTCCCAGGGCTCTGCCCTGACCCGGTCCTCAAACGCCGGACGGGCTGAAAGCGGGGTCTCGGGCTGGGCCCGGACCCCCTGGGGCTCCGCCCCAGACCCCGCGCCTCAAACGCCGGACGGCTGAAAGGGGGCAGATGCGGGCTGGCGCAGGCCAGAATCCAGCCCCTCCGGCGTTTGAGGAGCGGGGGCCCGGGGGCTGGCCCCGGCGACGGCGCCGCGCGCGGGTCCGCGGCGTGCCCCGCCCCGCCTGCCCAGGCGAGCCCTGCCACAGGGGTGCGTTCCCCCGCCGGCCAGGCGCATGGCACGTTTTGACAGTTGCCGTCCCCGGGGTCGGTTTCGGCCATGCCGAGTTCACGTTGCGTTATTCGGGGGCCAAGAGTCTCGGGGGCATGAAGAAGGCACTGCTCGCCGCGACCGTCGTCGCCTCCACGTTCACCGTCGCCATCGTCGCGGCTCCCGCCGCCTCCGCCTCCGGGTGGGACCTCCCCTGGGGCGGCCGGCACCACGGCCACTCCTCCATTCCCTTCACCGAGGCCACCGTCACCGCCGGTGCCGACGGGGCGTACACGCTGAAGTGGAACGCCAAGGGCACCAAGCGCGTGGAGATCAAGGCGAACGGCAAGGTCGTCGCCAAGGGCGGCGCCCAGGGTGAGGCCGTGGTCGGCGGGCTGCCCGCCGCCGACCGGCAGTGGTTCGACTTCGAGCCCGACCGTGGTGAGGGTCTGCGCCTGGCCGACCGGCTGATCAAGCTGGAGGGCACCGCCAACTTCCGTGACGCGGGCGGCTACCGCACCACCAACGGCCAGTGGGTCAAGATGGGCGAGATCTACCGCTCCGACGCCCTGAACAAGCTCACGGACAACGACCTCGCCAAGCTCCAGCGCCTGCGCGTCAAGACGATCTTCGACCTCCGCATGGAGAGCGAGCGCACCAAGGACGCCGACAAGGTCCCGGCCGGCGCGAACCACGTCGTCGCCGACGTCTTCGCGGGCTCGGGCTCGTTCCAGGTCATGCCCAGGACCCCCGACGAGGCCGTCAAGGCCATGGTCGACGCAGAGAAGGCCATGGTCAGCGGTGAGGGCGGCAAGAAGGCCTACACCCAGGTCTTCGAGGGCCTCGAGCGCGACCGCGACCGCGGAGTCCTGTTCCACTGCACCGCGGGCAAGGACCGTACGGGCTGGGCGAACGCCTCCCTGCTGACCGCCCTCGGCGTGCCGAGCGAGACCGTGATGGCCGACTACCTGGCCAGCAACGACTACCGCAAGGCCGCCAACGACGCGATCCTCTCGCACCTGCCGGCCGCCCAGGCGGCCGTCTACAAGCCGATGCTCGACGTGCGCCCGGAGTACCTCAACGCCGGTTACGACGAGGTCCAGTCGAAGTTCGGCAGCTTCGACAACTACCTCAAGAGCGGCCTCGGCATCGACGGCCGCGAGCTGAAGCAGCTGAAGAAGGACCTGCTGGTCGGCTAGTCAGGGCTACGCGGACGGGCGCGGGCGGTGAGGTCGGCTGAGCCGCCTCTACCGCGACGGCTGCCACGAACAGCAGCGTGCCGGGCAGGTCGAGGG
>NZ_JBHVYI010000147.1:0-13634 GCF_042880975.1 Streptomyces sp. NPDC058289 | reverse complement strand
GCGTGACGGCCGGTCCCGGAGCGCCGGTGGAGCGAGGTCAGTTGGTCTCGTAGTAGCCGAAGATGTCGACGATCAGGTCCGTGGGCTCCCACCCCTGGTTCCAGAAGTCGACGATGCCGTTGTTCCCGGAGCTCGCCTGCGCGAGATTGGGGACGGTGGCGCCCTTGGTCCAGTTCAAGGTCGAGGACACGGGGCGCTCGGGCCAGACGTTCGTGCCGTTCTCGTAGTCCGCCGCCGAGTTCGGGTCCGGAGCGACTGAGAGGAAGCCGGGGCCGCGCGTGTTGGTGACCGTGGTGTTCAGTACGTAGCCGGCGACGCCGGGCACGCCGGGGGAGAGGGGGACGGCGTAGTAGCCGCGGGCGCCGGCCGGGCCGTCGGAGTTCGCGGCACGGGTGTCGAGGACCCGGCCCGGCTCGTTGAGCGTCATGAGGGAGCCGGCGCTGTCGATGCCGTAGTTGCCGACCAGGTCGATGACGACGTCGGTGGGCTGCCAGGCTCCGTTGCGGATGGTCACGGATCCGTCGGCGGCGACCGGCACGATCACCGAGTTGGCGACCGTCTGGCCGCCCAGGAAGTTCAAGTTCGAGGTGGTGGGCACCGGCTGGTCGCTCGGGTAGGCCGTCAGGTGGCCCGCATCCCGCGGGTTGGTGACGGTCACGTTGAGTGCGACGGCAGTGTAGAGACCCCGCGGGAACTGGATCTTGAACGATCCCTGACCGGCGACCTGGCCCCGCTTACCGCCCCGGCCGATGCCCTCGCGGGTGTCGACGACGCGGACCGGCGTGCTCGGGGTGTAGCCGCTGGCCTGCGTGCGGCTGAAGTAGCCGGTGACGTCCGCGATCAGGTCGATCGAGTCCCAGCCACCGTTGTACAGCTCCACGTAGCCGTCCTTGCCGACCGGCACGATCACCAGGTTCGGCACCGTCTGGCCGGGCGCGAAGTTGAGGTTCGACGTGGCCGGCCGCTCGCGGCCCGAGGCGAAGGCGATCACGTGGCCGCCGCTCCGGGCGTTGGTGACGGTGACGTTCAGGGCCACCGCGGTGACCCCGGCCGGGATCGTGCCGTTACCGGCCACCTTCACCCGGACGCTCTTGTACGCGGGCACCTTGGCCCGGCTGCCACCGATGGCGCTACGGGTGTCCAGGAGACGGGTGGGACCGTACGGGGTGAAGTCCGAGCCCGCGGCCAGGAGCGGCAGCTCGTTGACGATCTCGGCCTGGTTCACGGGGTCGGTCACCGTGATCTTGGCCTGGTGTTCACCGGCCTCCGCGTAGACGTGCTCGGACGTCAGCACCTCGTCGCCGAAGGCTTCGGCCCGGTCGGAGGTCCCGTCGCCCCAGTCGATGACGACGTTGAGCGAGACGTCCGCGCTCCCGATCGTGGTGACCAGCCGGAACCCGTGCGCCGACGTGGCCTCGGCACCCAGGACGACCGACAGGCCCGGGTTCCCGTCGGCGGACTGCAGCGCCGAGGCCTTCTTCCCGGCGGCGGGCAGCGTCCGCCGCACCGCATTGCCGGCCGGGCTGGCGAACTTCTGGAGTCCGGCCTGACCGGCCTTCTTCACGTCGAACCCGGGCGCGGCCACCCCCTGGGCGCCCGGCGACACCGGATCGGCGGCGTGGGCCGCACCCGGTACGAAACCAACGCCGGCCGCGGCGATGGCGACGGCTGACACTACGAGTCGGCGATTGCGCACCGGTCCCCCTTTTTCTTCACACCCTCGGTCTTGTCAGGGGGTGTGACATGCGACCGGCCCCGAGGGTTGTACGCATCTCCGGACCGATTCCGGGGTCAGCGGCCGTAGGCGCTCAGGACGCGGAAGGGGAGGCGTCGCCCGACGCGGAGGGGAAGGCAGACGCGGAAGGGGAGGCAGACGTGGAAGGGGCGGCCGAAGAGCCGGGAGCCGCCGGGGTCGCCTGGGTCGCGCCGGTGGTCGGGGCCGTCGCGCCGGGCGTGGCCGTGGGGGATTCCGGTGCGCAGACGATCTCGTCGCGCGGGGTGTAGTGCGTACGGAACGTCTCGCGGCCGACCTCGTGGCCGCCCCGGACGAAGACGCGGTCTACGGAGACGTCGAACCCCTCCAGCGGGGTCTGCGGCTCGCAGGTGGGGCCGGTGACGGTGCGCTTCACCGGCGGCGTGACGTGGGTGCGGGGGCCCTTGGTGGCACGGATCTCGTCGTACTGCTTCGTTCCGAGCAGGGTGACGGTCACCGAGTTGGCGGTGGACGAGGCCCGGACGGTCACGGGGTGTCCCGAGTCGTTCTGCCAGCGCAGGTCGAGGGTGCCCCAGGCGACGGTGGCCTCGCGGCCTTCCGGGTACCGCTCGATGTAGAAGGAGTGCGCCCCGTGCTCCACCGGCTTCAGGCCCGCGAAGAACATGGCGTTGTACATGGTCGTCGCGACCGCGGAGACCCCGCCGCCGGGGGATTTCACGTAACGGCCGTCGTTGATCATGATGCCGTCGACGAAGCCGTTCTCCACGGTCCGCTCGCCCACCGCCTGGTTGAAGCTCCAGATGTCGCCCTGCTCGACGACGGCCCCGTTGATCAGCTCCACGGCGCGCGCGATGTTGTGCGTGCGGTAGGGCGCGGCGGGATAGGCGACGGTGAAGGTGGAGAGGACCTGCTGCCCGACGGCCGCCGGGGCGGCTGCCGTGGGCTCGGCGGTCCGGTCCGGGGTGGGCGTACCCGCTGCTGCCGCGGCACCGGCGGAGAAGCCGCCGAGGCCGAGCACGGCGGCCGTGCCGGCCGATATCAGGGCGATCCGCGTGGTGGCCGTACGGCCGTGGGCGCGTCGCATGTCTCTCCCTGTCGCTTCGGAATCCGAACCACACAAGCTTGGTCTAAATCGGACCAAAAGGGTGAGAAATGTGCCGGGTCTCACCATACGGGGGCCGCAGACGGGTCCGCCCCCGGGCGCCCATCGGTGCCCACCGGCGCCTGGGGGCGGTCAGGCTCGGGCTCGAGCAGGCACCTCGCGGACGAGGAGAAGGGCCACGGCGCCCAGGAGCGTGCCGGTGATGCGGCGTTGCACGGTGGCCCAGCTCGGGCGTTGCCCGAGGAAGGTGGCGATGGCGCCGGCGGCGATGACGATCAGGGCGTTGACGGTCAGGCTCACCGCGATCTGGACCGACCCGAGGGTCAGGCCCTGCGCGGTCGGATGCCCGCGGTGCGGGTCGACGAACTGCGGGATCAAGGTCAGGTACATGATCGCGGCCTTCGGGTTGAGCAGGTTCGTCACCAGCCCCATCCGGAAGAGCCGGGCCGGGCTGTCACGGGGAACGTCACGGACATCGAACATGCCTCGCCCTCCGGGGCGCAGGGCCTGCCAGGCGAGGTGGGCCAGATAGAGGACGCCGGCGGCTTTGAAGCCGATGAACAGCCAGGGCACGGCGACGAACACGACTGCGAGGCCGAGGTTGCCCATCAACATGTAGCCGACGAAGCCGACGCCGGTGCCGGCCAGGGAGACGAGCCCGGCGGTGCGCCCCTGGCTGATGCTGCGCGACACGAGGTAGATCATGTTGGGGCCGGGGGTCAGCGCCATGACCAGCCCGGTGAGCGCCATCCCGAGGACGGACACACCGGACACGGGTGAGGACAACGAGGTCACGGGTGAGGACAGCGAGGTGAAGGGCATGCCCTCACCCTGCTGTAATGGCCTTATGCATCTCAACCCTTACGGCGAGTATGCCGTGCTCCTTGCCCGTTCCCTGGCCGACGACTGGCCCGACACCCGGGCCGGGATCATCGAGCGGACCCGCGAGTTCGGCATGACGATGCCCTTCCCCGAGCGGCCCGACGACCACGCCCGCTGTCGGGCGGTGCTCGATGACTGGATCCGGGTCGTCGACGCCCCTGACCCGAACGAGCGGGCGGCGATCCTCAACGAGCAGATGGCCGCCGCGACTGCATATCCACGCCTGACCGACCACAACGGCGAGGGCTGGCACCTGCACTATCGCGACGTCGACGACGACCTGGCACGAGTCCTGCACGCCGTGTTCAGCGTCGGCACCGCACTGCACCTGACGACTCGTGGCGCGCACCGCCTCGGCCGGTGCGCGGCCCGGCCCTGTACGAACATCGTCGTCGACACCTCGCGGAACGGCACCCAGCGGTACTGCTCACCACGGTGCGGCAGCCGCGACGCCGTTCGTCGGCACCGCGCTCGTCAGCGCGAGCGGTGACGGCTCGCCCCGTGACCGGGCGCCATGGAGTACGTCTACGGAACCGAGCGGATCCGCCGGACCAGCAGTGATCCCGCCACGGCGAGACCACCCGCCAGCGCGTACAGGGCCGTGTACCCGCCGAGGTGGGTGACGACCGGGGCGGCGATCACCGGGGCCAGCACCTGCGGCAGCGCGTTGGCGATGTTGATGACGCCCAGGTCCCTGCCCCGGTCCTCGGCGGTCGGCAGCACGTCCGTGAGCAGGGCGAAGTCCACAGCCGTGTACACGCCGAAGCCGAGGCCCAGGACGAGCGAGGCGACGACCGCGCCGGTCCAGGTCTGCCAGACGGCGAGCAGCAACGTGGCCGCGGCGATGACCAGCCCCGAGCGGATGACGTAGGACTTCCGGCGGCCGCTGCGGTCGGACCGGATGCCGCTGATCACCACGGTGGAGAGCAGGGTGAGGGCGTTGAGCGCGGTGAGGATCAGGACGCCGGTGTCCGCGTCGCCCCGGTAGTGCACCGCGTCGGTGAGGTAGTAGAGCAGGTACATCGTGCTGATGGAGTACGAGAGGTTCATCAGGAACCGGGTCAGCCAGGCCCAGCCGAAGTCGGGATGGCGGCGCGGGTCGATCCAGAAGCCGGTCAGGAAGCCGCGCCACCGGAAGGCCGGCCGGGCGGCGGGGGCGAGCACCGAGTCCCGCCGCATCAGGACGTACGGCACGGCCGCGAGCACCGAGAAGGCCGCGCAGGCCAGATAGCCGGCGGTGATCCCGCCCGCGACCGTGGCCAGCGCCGTGCCCACCAGGATCCCGATGACCTGGGAGACGCCGAGCCAGCCGCCCACCAGCCCGCGCTGCCGGACCGGGACCTGGTCGGGGACGGCCGCGGTGAGTGCGGCGAAGGCGGCGTTGAGGGCGAGCTGCACCAGGCACCAGCCCGCGATCACCACCGCGACGCTCTGCGCGAGCCCGAGGACCACCAGGCCGGCCGCCCCGCCCGTCACCCCGGCGACCACCCAGGGGATCCGGCGGCCCGCGCGCGCCGTCGTACGGTCGGACAGCGCTCCGAAGACGGGATTGGCGACCATCGAGACGGCCGCCCCCAGCCCCGTCACCAGAGCGAGGGTGGACGCCTTGTTCTCCGGGGTGAGGAACTCGGCCTGGCGTGCCAGCAGCAGCTGGAGCGGGCCGAACCAGCCGACCCACACCCCGAGGTTGGCGAGGGACAGTGCGCTCACCCACCGGCCGCCGGGCGGCGTGGCGGTCTCCTGCGCCGCGGCGGCCTTCGGCCCGGCGGTCACCTGCCGCTCTTGATCAGGTCGCGGTACCAGGCGTACGACTCCTTCGGGGTCCGGGCGAGGGTCTCGTAGTCCACGTGGACCAGGCCGAACCGCTGCCGGTAGCCCTCCGCCCATTCGAAGTTGTCGAGGATCGACCAGATGAAGTAGCCGCGGACGTCGGCCCCCTCGGCCATCGCCTCGTGCAGGGCCCGCACGTGGCCCTCGTGGTACGCGATCCGGCGGGCGTCCTCGATCCGGCCCGTGCCCGGGTCCGGCCCGTCCCCGTACGAGCAGCCGTTCTCGGTGATGTACAGCGGCGGCAGCCGGTCCCCGTAACGCTCCCGCAGGGTGGCGAGCAGTTCGCGCAGCCCGTCCGGCACCACCGGCCAGTCGAAGTCGGTCCGCTCGTACCCCTCGATCTCCCGGATGCCGAAGGGGAGGCCGGAGGGGATCTCGATCCCGCCGAAGGCGGAGGCGCCGGACGGGGTGGGGGCGCCGACGAGCATCGGGTTGTAGTAGTTGACCCCGTACCAGTCCAGCGGTGCCGAGATCGTCTCGAGGTCCTCGGCCACCGGGCCGGGCAGCAGGGACTCCAGGCCGTCCGGGTAGGCGCCGGTCAGGATCGGGTCGGCGAAGAGACGGTTGGTGAGGGTGTCGTACAACGCGGCGGCGGCCCGGTCCTCCTCGCTGTCGCCGGCGGCCCACACGGGGCTGTGCGAGGCGGCTATGCCGATGTGGCGGGCGCCCGCCGCGCGCAGGGCCTGTACGCCCAGACCGTGGGCCAGGAGCTGGTGGTGGGCGGCGGGCAGGGCGTCGAAGACGAGCTGCTTGCCCGGAGCGTGCTCGCCGAGGCCGTACCCCAGGAGGGTCACCTCGGCGGGCTCGTTGATCGTGATCCACATCGGTACGCGGTCGGCGAGCCGCTCCGCGACCACCGAGGCGTACGCCGCGAACCTCTCGGCGGTGTCGCGCTCCAGCCAGCCGCCCCGCTCCTCCAAGGCGAGCGGGGTGTCCCAGTGGAAGAGCGTGGGGACCGGATCGATCCCCGCGGCGCACAGCTCGTCGACGAGCCGGTCGTAGAAGTCCAGCCCCGCGCGGTTCACGGCGCCGTGCCCGTCGGGCAGGACCCGGGACCAGGAGACGGAGAAGCGGTAGGCGTCCACGCCCAGTCCGCCCATCAGGGCCACGTCCTCGCGGTAGCGGCGGTAGTGGTCGGTGGCCACCTCCGCGTGCGAGCCGTCCTTGACGCGCCCCGCCTCCCGGGTGAAGGCATCCCAGGAGGAGGGCCCCCGGCCGTCGGCGGTGGGGGAGCCCTCGATCTGGAACGCGGAGGCGGAGACACCCCAGCGGAAGGCGGCCGGGAACCGTGGCAGGGGCGGCACGGGCGGCGCGGGCGGTACGGACGCTGTCATGCGGACTCGCTTCGGTCGGGGACGTTCACGGCACTTTCGGGTCCCCGGACCCACCCTGTCAATGGAAAGTGAACAATTCTCAACTTTTGCCGGAGCGCGCCGCATCGAGCAGGGCGAGCTCCTCCGACCCCGCCTCTTCCAGCTCCCCGGCGAGCTCCCGCGCCTCCCCGGCCCCGCCCGAGGCGCGTTCGCCCGAGCAGAGCAGGAGGGACTGCGCGAGATGGGCGCGCAGGGCGGCGGCGAAGACCCGGTCGAACTCCTCACCTGACAGCGCTCCGGCCCTGCGCAGGGTGTCGGCGGACACCATGCCCGGCATGTCGTGCCCCTCGTGCGGGCGGGTGTCGGGCGCCGCGGACAGTGCCAAGAGCCCCCGAAGCCGCGTGAGTTCGGCCTCCTGTCGGCCCGCCGCCCGCTCCGCGAACCGCACCAGCGCCGGATCCCCGGCCCGCCCCGGCGCCAGGCCGGTCAGCAGCCGGGCCCGCTCGTCCATGGGGATCATCAGCTGGATCCAGGCGATGTCGGTGGCGTTGAAGGCCGCCGCCCGCGGCGTCCCGGCCACCGGCTGCGCGCTGCAGCCGGTGACCAGGAGCGCCGCGAGCAGCACCCACACGGGCCGCCGGGTCAGAACGTACCGGCGGAGTTGCACTTGGCGCTCTGCACGACGCAGTCCTTCACGCGCTGCCCCAGGGCCGCGTCCTCCCAGGCGTTGAAGAAGTCGCCGTGGATGGAGGAGGCCATGCCCGAGGACAGCGAGAGGCCGTCCGGGCTGCCGCCGGTCGGGTAGCCGATCACGAAGGACACGGAGGGAATGGCCACCGGATAGGCGCCCCCGCACGCCCCGTTGGAGGTGGTGAAGGACACGTGCGACTTGTGGTCGGGGCTGTCGAGGTGCTTGCCGTCCCAGCAGTCGGGGAAGACGAGCTGGTACACGAGCTTGGCCTTCGGCGCGCACACCGGCCAGTTTCCGTCGGAGCTGCGGCCTATCTCGCCGCCTTCGCCCGCGCACCAGAACTGGTTCACCGAGCCGGCCGGAGTGGGCACCTGCGACTTGGCGTTGCCCGCGATCATCCGGAACCCCTGGGGGAACGGCACCGTCGCCGTGGGGTCGGGCAGCCGGGACCCGTAATAGACGATCATGCCCTCGGGTTCCACGGCCTTCCCGTGCTCGTAGAGGGTCGGAATCCAGTAGCTGGACAGGTCCTTGGCGGGGGTGCAGCTCGTCGCGGTGTGCGAGGCCAGGGACTCCGCCGTGGAGAAGGCGTCCGTGCTGCGGTTGCCGAAGAAGCTGTGCATGTGGGACGCGCCGGGCAGGCCCGGGGCCACGATCGGGTCGTCGGGCTTGGAATGGCTGTAGACGCAGGTGGCGTTGAACTCCGGCACCCGGACGGCGTTCGCGGGCACCGACGCGGGGGTCATCGCGCGGAACCCGGCCAGTTGCGCGTCCCACTTCGACTGGTCGACCTTCACCCATCCTGGCGAGGAACCGGCCGCGAACGAGAACCAGTTGACGTTCACGAAGTTCCCGGCCCCGCTGCTGCGCAGGACCGCGAACACCGACTGGGGACCCGCCGGATGCGCGGCGACATCGGCGGTCCGCGTCGCCCAGCTCTGCCAGCCCCCGGTGGCGGTGATCTCGAACTGCGCGAGAAGCGGGCCCGTGACGGACCCGGTGCGCAGTTCGACGGCGCCGGGTCCTCCGATCGCGGAGGCCACCCGGGCCGAGACGGTCAGCGGGCCGGAGGCGCCCAGGTCGACGTTGTCGAAGCGCATCCAGTCGCCGTTGGCGAGGTACGCGGCGTTCTGGCCGCCGCCCGTGTCGCCGGTGGCTTCGAGCTCTACGCCGGACTGCGCCGCGTACGCCTCGGCCTGGACGAGGACGGTGTCGGCGGCCCGGGCGGGGGCGCTGGTCACCGTGGCTCCGAGGCTCGCGGCCAAGGCGGTGGCCAGGGCGCCCGCGAGGAGGGCGTGGAGCGTGAACCGGGGTTTTCGCATGACGGATCCTTGCCTGTCGGTGGGGTTGGGGGGAGGCGGAACGGAGGAAGGGGGCCACCCGGCGGCGGTGACGCGGGCAGCCCCCTGCCGGTCACTGGGTCACTGGTAGACGCGCACGTAATCGACGAGCATCCGGGCCGGGAACGGGGTGGTGGCGTCCGTCGGACCGGGCCAGTCACCGCCCACCGCGAGGTTGAGGATCATGTAGTGGGGGTGGTCGAAGACCCATGGTCCGCGGGTGCGTTCCACCTGCTCCTTGTCGAGCGTGAAGACGGTCCGCCCGTCCAGGCCGTAGACGATGCCCTTGCTGTTCCAGTCGGCGGTCCAGACGTGGTAGTCGTCGGAGAAGTCCGCGTCCTGAGGCAGCTTGTACGGGCCGCCGATCCCGCCGCCGCCGTTGTACGCGGGGGCGTGGACGGTGGAGTACGAGGTCTTCACGTCCTTGCCGAGGATTTCCATGATGTCGATCTCCCCGTTGTACGGCCACGGCCGCCCGGTCAGGAAGTCGCCGCCCATCATCCAGAACGCCGGCCACAACCCGTTGCCCTTGGGGACCTTGATCCGGGCCTCGACGCGTCCGTACGTGAACTGGAACGTGGCCCCGGTGTTCATCCGCGCGGAGGTGTACTGGCAGGTGGTGCTGCCGGTCAGCGGGTCGGGCGGGCAGCCCTGGCCCGGCGTGGCCTCCTTGCGGGCCTCCATGACGAGGTGGCCCGCGCCGTCCGTCGCGGCGTTCCGGTGATCGGTGTAGTACTCCAGCTCTCCGTTCTGCCCGGTGCCCGGGTCCGCCCGCCACTTGGCCGCGTCGGGCTTGCCGGCCGCGGGGCCGTCGAACTCGTCGCTCCACACCAGCCGCGGCGGGTTCGCGGGGTCCGGCGGGAGCGGCGGGGGAGTCACCGGCGCGCCGCCGGTGCCGTACACCTGGAACTCCCACAGGGAGTATCCGTACGGGGTCGCCCGCTCGGTGCCGTACATCCGCACGTACCGCCCGGAGCCCGAGACGGTCAGGGTCTGCTTGAAGCCCGTGCCCGCCGTCGTGGAGTAGACCGGGGTCCAGGCGTTCCCGTCCGGGGAGACCTGGATCTGGAAGGACTTGGCGTAGGCCGGGTCCCACTGGAGGACCACCTTGTGGATCTGCGCTGGTGCGCCGAGGTCCACGGAGATCCAGCCGGGATCCGTCCAGCCGGTGGCGGGGCTGGTGGCCCAGCGGGAGGCGGGGTCGCGGTCGAAGGCCCTGGCCGGGGTGCACTCCCAGCAGTTCCCGTCGGCCTGCGAGGAGGAGGCCGCGCCCGTCCTGCCGTACGAGAGGAGCACGTCACCGCCGCCGTCGCCGGTGCCGGGGGTGCCGTAGACCTGGAACTCCCAGAGGGAGTAGCCGTATCCGGTGGCGCGCTGGGTCCCGTACATCCGTACGTAGCGGCCGGTGCCGGAGACGGTCAGGTTCTGGGTGCCGCCGGCGCCGGCGGTCGTCCCGAAGACCGTGGTCCAGTTCGCGGCGTCGTTCGAGACCTGGATCTGGAAGACCTTGGCGTACGCGGCCTCCCAGCTGAGGGAGACCCGGGTGATCGTGGCCGCGGACCCCAGGTCCACCTGGATCCACTGCGGGTCCGTGAAGGCGCTGGACCAGCGGGTACCGGCGTTCCCGTCGACGGCGCTCGCGGGGCTGTAGCCGGGCTCGCTGCCGGAGACGGTGACGGATCTGCCCTGCGACAGCAGGGTTTCGGCGGCGCGGGCGGGGGAGGCGGGGAGGGTGCTGAAGGTGAGCAGGGTGAACGCGACGGCGAGAAGTAAGCCGAGGCGGCGCAGCGACGGAGGCACGGCGGCTCCTGGAAACGAGGGGGGAGGGAGGCGGGGAGGAGGGGCGGAGAAGAAGTGGGGGAGCGCTCCCTGAGGGGTGAGGATGGGGCGGCCCCCCAGGGCTGTCAAGGTGTCCCGTCATCGGGCGGACATATGGGCGGCCCCGTTTCGTCCAGTGATGGAGCGCTCTCTCAGAGCCCGCGCACCCCGCGGTGATCCGTGCTGACCAGGCAGGATCCCGCGCAGGTGACCAACCCGCCTCCGACAGCAGGAAACACCCTTGGAAACAGGGACTGTTGACAGTCGATCAGGCTCCGGTCCACCATCGCCGGAGAACGCTCCCCGCGGACCGTCGGTCCGACCCGGCGGCGCGCCGCCGAACGGAACGGGCCGGTATGAGAAGACCCACGCTGGAAGTGGTCGCCGCCCGCGCGGGCGTGTCCCGATCGAGCGTCTCCCGCGTCGTCAACGGGGAGGCCACGGTCGCGCCCGAGATCCGCGAGGTCGTCATGCGGGCCGTCCGCGAACTGGGCTACGTGCCCAACGCCGCCGCCCGCAACCTCGTCACCCGCCGGACCCACGCGGTGGCCGTGGTCGTCTCCGACCCTCCCCAGGGCGTGGTCTCCGACGACCCCCTCTTCTCCACCGTGGTCCGCGCCGTCAGCAGGGAACTGGAGGCCGCCGGAAAACAGGTCGTGCTCATGCTCGCCGAATCCGACCGGAGCCGGGCCCGCGTCGAGGAGTACGTGGCCGGCGGACACGTGGACGGCGTCATGCTCGTCGCCCTGCACGGCACGGATCCCCTGCCCGCCGCCCTGGCCAGGACGGGCCTGCCGGTCGCCTCGTTCAACCGCACCTGCGCGCAGGACGTGCCGTACGTGGAACTGGACAACGCGGCCGGCGCCGCGCTCGCCGTACGCCACCTCCTGGAACGGGGACGGCGCCGCATCGCCACCATCACCGGACCACTGGACCTCTTCGAGTCCCGCGAGCGCCTCGACGGCTACCGCGCCGCCCTGCGCGACACCGGCCGCCGGTCCATCGTGGCGCTGGGCGATTTCACCCGGGCCTCCGGAGCCGAGGCCATGCGGCAGCTCCTGGAGGACGACCCGGAGCTGGACGCGGTGTTCGCGGCCAACGACCTGATGGCCATCGGAGCCCTGCGGACCCTGCGGCAGGTGGGCCTGCGGGTCCCCGAGGACGTGGCCGTCGTCGGCTTCGACGACATCGAGGCCGCCGCCTACACCGTCCCCGCCCTCACCTCCGTACGCAGCCCCATGGCCGATCAGGCCACGGCCACCGTGCGGCTGCTCCTGGGCCTGATCGAGGGCGGCTCCAGGGACCGGGTGGTCATGCCGAACGACCTAGTGGTCCGCGAATCGTCCTGAGGGAGCGCTCCCCGAGGCCCGGCGGGGTCGGTGGCGGGACCCTAGCTGCCCTTCTCGAAGGTGCCGAGGCCGTTGGCGTCCAGGTACTCCACCCGCAGCCTGCCGTCGGTGAAGGTCACCCCGGTGCGGCCGATGGCGTTCTCGCCGACGGTCTCGAAGCTGAAGGTGTCCCCGTCGTAGTGGGTGAGGGGGAAGGCCATCGGCTTCGGTCCCAGGTGCAGCACCAGCCCGCCGCCCGGGCCGGCCGTGACGGTGGCCCGCCCGTAGAACGGGTTGGTGTACGTACCGGTGTACGCGCTGTCCGCGCGGGCCGGCTTCGGGTCCGCGGGCGGCTTGGCGAAGTCCGTCTTCGAGCGGCCCTCGCCGAGCTGCTGCTTGTAGGCCTCGCCCACCACGGGCAGCCAGTCCCGGCTGGGCTTGCCGAACTCGGCGGTGTCGAAGAAATTGAGGGCGACGGTGTCGGGGAGACCCGTGGGGGCGCCGTTGGTGAGCACCACGATGGCGAGCTTTTCGGCGGGGATCAGGGTGACGTTGGTGTTGGTGCCGAGCGCGAAGGCACCGGCGTGGCTCAGGCGCAGGCGGCCGTGGTCGTCGTAGCGCACGTTCCAGCCCAGGCCGTAGTAGCCGGGCTGGGTGTTCGGTTCGGCGGGCGGCTGGCTGATGCTGTGCGGGAGGTGGGTCTCGGCCAGGCCGGCGCTGTCGATGACCTACTTGCCGTCGATCTTTCCGCCGCCCAGCTGGAGTTGCAGCCAGCGGGCCATGTCCCGGGCGTTGGAGCTGACGCCGCCGGCCGCGGTCTGCGCGTCGGCGTCGCGGACGTAGCGCGGCTTCCAGGTGCCGTCGTCGGCCTTGACGTGGGTGAGGGCGCGGTCGGCCGCCTTCTCGTAATCGCGGAAGCGGGAGCTGGTGTGCGTCATCCCGGCAGGCTTGTACAGCAGGTCTTCGGAGAGCTTGTCCCAGGGCACGCCCTTGGCCTTGGCGACGGCCTCGGCGGCCGTGGTGAAGCCGAAGTTGGTGTACGCGTAGCTGGTGCGGAACGGGCTGAGGGGCTCGTAGCGCAGGTGCGACAGGATGTACGACTGGTCGTAGCCCAGGTCCTCGAGGAGGTCGCCCGAGTGATCCGGCAGGCCCGAGCGGTGCGAGAGCAGGTCGGCCGCCGTGACGTGCGAGCTGACCCACGGGTCCTTGAGGGTGACGCCCTTGAGCGGGTCGTCGAAGTCGTCGGCGCCGAGGGCCTGTGCCAGCACGGTGGAGGCCACCGCTTTGGAGACCGAGGCGAGCTGGAAGACGGTGTCCGGGCCGACCTTGTCGCCCGGGGCATCGGTGCTGCGGACACCGAAGCCCTTGAGGTAGACGACCTTGTCGTCGTGGACCACGGCCACGGAGACGCCGGGCACCCCGGTGCGCCGCATGCCGTCCTGCACCTGTGAGTCCAGCGTGTCCAGGGCCCTCGCCACGTCGAAGCCACCGGGGCTCGGCGACGGCGCGGCGGCAACGGTCCCGGCCGCCAGAGCGAGCCCGGCGACCACGGTCAGCCCCCTCCGCGTGCTGCGGCGTCGCATACGTCCATTTAACGCCGGCCCCGCCTCGGGCGC
>NZ_JBHVYI010000146.1:0-13797 GCF_042880975.1 Streptomyces sp. NPDC058289 | reverse complement strand
GCCGGTCGGTGACCGGCGGCCCGGAGGCGTGTGTGGTGCGGGGACCGGGAACTACAGCACCGGCATCATCTTGCGGAGTTCGAAGGCCGTGACCTCGCTCCGGTACTCCTCCCACTCCTGCTTCTTGTTGCGGAGGAAGAAGTCGAAGACGTGCTCGCCGAGGGTTTCGGCGACCAGTTCGCTGCGTTCCATCAGGGCGATGGCCTCGCCGAGGTTCTGCGGGAGGGGTTCGATGCCCATCGCGCGGCGTTCCGCGTCGGAGAGGGCCCAGACGTCGTCGTCGGCGCCGGCCGGGAGTTCGTAGCCCTCTTCGATGCCCTTGAGGCCCGCGGCCAGGAGGACGGCGTACGTGAGGTACGGGTTGGCGCCCGAGTCGATCGAGCGGACCTCCACGCGGGAGGAGCCCGTCTTGCCCGGCTTGTACATCGGGACGCGGATCAGGGCCGAGCGGTTGTTGTGGCCCCAGCAGATGTACGAGGGGGCCTCGCCGCCGGAGCCGGCGGTGCGCGAGGAGCCGCCCCAGATGCGCTTGTAGGAGTTGACCCACTGGTTGGTGACCGCAGCCGTCTCCGCCGCGTGGCGGAGCAGGCCCGCGATGAAGGAGCGGCCGACCTTGGAGAGCTGGTACTCGGCGCCCGACTCGTAGAAGGCGTTGCGGTCGCCCTCGAAGAGGGAGAGGTGGGTGTGCATGCCCGAACCGGGGTACTCCGAGAAGGGCTTCGGCATGAAGGTGGCCTGGACGCCCTGTTCCAGGGCGACCTGCTTCATGACCAGGCGGAAGGTCATGATGTTGTCGGCCGTCGAGAGGGCGTCGGCGTAGCGCAGGTCGATCTCCTGCTGGCCGGGGGCGCCCTCGTGGTGGCTGAACTCGACCGAGATGCCCATGGATTCGAGCATCGTGATCGCCTGACGGCGGAAGTCCATGCCGACGTTCTGCGGGGTGTGGTCGAAATAGCCGGAGTTGTCGGCCGGGGTGGGCCTGGTGCCGTCCAGCGGCTTGTCCTTCAGCAGGAAGAACTCGATCTCCGGGTGGGTGTAGAAGGTGAAGCCCAGGTCGGAGGTCTTGTTCAGGATCCGCTTGAGGACGTACCGCGGGTCCGCGTAGGAGGGCGAGCCGTCCGGCATCAGGATGTCGCAGAACATCCGCGCCGTTCCGGGGGCCTCCGCGCGCCACGGCAGTATCTGGAAGGTGCTCGGGTCCGGCTTGGCGATCATGTCGGACTCGTAGACCCGCGCGAAGCCCTCGATCGCCGAGCCGTCGAACCCGATGCCCTCGTCAAAGGCCTGTTCCAGCTCCGCCGGCGCGACCGCGACGGACTTCAGGAAGCCCAGTACGTCGGTGAACCACAGGCGCACGAAGCGGATGTCGCGCTCCTCGAGCGTCCGGAGGACGAATTCCTGCTGCTTGTCCATGGCTTCATCCTCGCAGTTCAGGCGGCCTGTGCACCACTGCCGCGGGGGCATGGGCACAGTCGGGCCGCCCCAGTATCGCCAGCGGTGGTTTCCGCCAGATTACGCACCCCGGAAAGCCGGTGGCACCCCCGCACTGACCTTGGGCCGGTCATGAGCATTACCATCGGCGCCCATGGGGGGCCATGCGCATGACGAGCAGGGACGTCGGAGACGTCCGCTGCTTCGGCGTGCCGTCCTCCTGATGGCCTTCGGGGTACTGGCCGGTACGGCGTTCCTGTGCCGGGCCGCCGGGGCCGAGCATCCGGCCGCCGCGGGCACGCTCGCGCGGGCCGGGCACGCCGCGCAGGCTCCCGGCGCACACGCTCCCGGCGCCCGGCGCGCCGTCTGCGTGGCGCCGTACGACCGGCCCGGCTGCTCCCCGCTCTCGCACGTCCTCCCCGGGCTGCTGCCCCCGGAGCCTCCCGCGGTCCTGGTGGCGGGCGCGGTGCCCGCGCCCGCCGTGCGCCCCGGGCCGGCGGCGGGAATCCGGGCTCCCTCGGCGCTCGCGCGCGGCCCCGACCTGTACGCCCTCCAAGTGCTGCGGACCTGATCGGTCCCGGCTCGACGGCGCTCAGGCAGCGCGTTCTCCACTCCACCCCCCTCAGCACGAAGGATTCAGGGCCATGGCCAGCAGGAAGTCCGAAACCAACAACTCCCGCCAGGCGCGGATAGCCGAGATGCGCCGCGCCGACCAGTCGCGCGACCGACGCAACAAGGCCATCGCGATCACCACGTCGGCCGCCATCGTCACCGCGCTCATCGGCTTCGGCGCGTGGGTGATGATCACCCAGCAGAACAAGAAGGAAGCCGACGAGGCGGCCCTCAAGGCGCCCGTCGCCGGCGAGCAGACCTGGGACGCCAAGAAGCTCGGCCGCAACCACGTCGAGACCCCGGTGAAGTACGAGATGAACCCGCCGGTCGGCGGGGACCACAACCCCCGCTGGATGAACTGCAACGGCGACGTCTACAAGAACCCGATCCCCGAGATCAACGCCGTCCACTCGCTGGAGCACGGCGCCGTGTGGGTGACGTACAACGAGAAGGCCGCCCCGGCCGACGTCGAGAAGCTCGCCGGCTCGGTGGCCAAGCGCCCCTACACGCTGATGAGCCCCGTCAAGGAGCAGTCCGGCACGATCATGCTCAGCGCGTGGGGCAAGCAGCTGACCGTGGACAGCGCGGACGACGCCCGGGTGGCCACCTTCCTCACCAAGTACGTGCAGGGCCCGCAGACCCCCGAGCCGGGCGCGGCCTGCACGAACGGGCTGGCCGACAAGTGACCCGTACGGCCGGCAAGGGCTCCGTGACCCGTACGTACTGGGTCGCGGGCTCGGCCGTGGGCCTGGCGCTGCTCTTCGCGGTGGGGGCCACGGTCGCCACCGCGGGGGGAGCCGATTCCGCTCCCCCTTCCCGTACGCCGGGGCTCTACTCCGCCGACGCGGGCTTCGCCCGGGACATGGCGGTGCACCACCAGCAGGCGGTGGAGATGTCCTTCATCGTGCGCGACCGTACCAAGGACGAGCCGGTGCGCGTCCTCGCCTACGACATCGCCAACACCCAGGCCAACCAGCGCGGCATGCTGCTGGGCTGGCTGGACATGTGGGGCCTGCCGAAGGTGGTGGCCGACGAGCCGCCGATGTCCTGGATGGGGTCCGAAGGCGCCGGGCACGGCATGGACGGCCATGCCATGGGCGGAGCCGTCACCAAGCCCGGCGCGCTGATGCCCGGCATGGCCACCAAGGAGGACCTGGCACGGCTCGGCTCCGCAGAGGGCCGGGACGCCGAGGTGCTCTACCTGCGGCTGATGACCGAACACCACAAGGGTGGCGTCGCCATGGCCCAGGGCTGCGCCGACGCGTGCGGGAACCCGGCCGAGCGGGCGCTCGCCCAGGGCATGGTGGAGGCCCAGCAGTCCGAGCTCCTGCTGATGGCCGACATGCTGAAGCAGCGCGGAGCGGAACCGCCGGCCGCGGGGTAACCCGTCGTCCACCCGCGGCACCGCCGCCTTGGGCTCCGGCCCCGGGGAACGGTCGAAGGGCGGGTAGGGGGCGAGCGCCCGGCAGGGCTCCCCCGCCTCATGACCGCATCCTCGGGGTCACCCGTTCGGCCCCCTCTCACCCATGTGGAGTCGCGGGGGCCGAACGGGCGACCGACGATGAGGACGCCGAGGCCGGCGCACCCGCGCCCGGCCGCTACGGCGTGCTCAGGAGGTTTACGCGATGACCACCGCCGGAGAGATCATGCACGCCGGGGCCCAGTGGATCCCCGCCACCGAAACCCTGGACCGGGCCGCTCAGCTGATGAGCCGGCTCAACGTGGGCGCGCTGCCCATCAGCGACTCCAACGAACGGCTCTGCGGCATCCTGACCGACCGCGACATCGTCATCGGCTGTGTGGCCAAGGGGCACGACCCGTCGAAGATCACGGCCGGCGACATGGCCCGGGGCACCCCGCGCTGGATCGACGCGGGCGCGGACGTCTCCGAGGTGCTGGAGGAGATGCAGAGCCACCAGATCCGCCGGCTCCCCGTCATCGACAACAAGCGGCTGGTCGGGATGATCAGTGAGGCCGACCTGGCCAAGCACCTGTCGGAGGAGCAGATAGCCGGCTGGGCCGAGAAGGTCTACGCCCGCAGCTAGACCGCCTCCGGAGCCGACGGAGCCTCCGGTCGCGGTCGCACCGCGTACAGGACCGCCCGCGCCACTTGGTGCGGGCGGTCCAGCATGACCAGGTGTCCGGCCGGCTCCGCGACCACGAACCGGGCTCCCAGCGCGTCGGCCAGCGCCGCCTGGCGGCCCAGCCAGCGCAGGTCCGGGCGGCGCGCGCCGGGGTCGTGTCCGGCCAGGACGGTGGCGGGCGCGGTCAGCGGCAGCTCCGCGCGCAGCGCCAGCACCTCGGCGGCCGTGTCGGGGTAGGCGGCGTTCTCCAGCAGGGCCCCGCGCCAGACCCGGCCGGTCCGGTAGCAGCGGCGTACGAGGCCCCGCGCGGCCGGGTCGTCCGCGCCGCCCGCGCGGGATGCCCGTACGGCGGTCCGCCGGGCCCAGGGGCCCAGCGCGGCGGGCAGCCCCGCGGCGGTCACGGCCCGGCCGAGCACCCGGGCGGCGCCGGTCCGCACCCCGGCGGGCAGGGCCGCACGGGGCCGCTCCTCCACGCTGCCGTCGACCAGCACCACGGCGGCGGTGCGCCCGGGGTACAGCCGGGCGAAGGCCTCGGCGTGGAACCCGGCGATGGAGTGCCCGGCCACGGTGACGCGCTCGGCGCCCAGGCCGAGCGCGTCCAGCAGTCCGGCGATCCGGTGCGCCTCCCCGGCGGCGGACGGCGCACGCACGGCGGGGGCGCTCAGCCCGTGCCCGGGACGGTCGAAGCGGACGACGGTACGGCCGGCGGCGACGAGCAGCTCCGCCACGGGATCCCAGTCGAACCAGGCCATGGCGAGCCCGGCGCTGAGGACGACCGGAGGGCCGGAGCCCTCCACGAGGACGTGCAGCGCGACCCCGTCAGCGGCGGGGCCTGCGGGGAGGCGTACGAACGTCCCGAGTCCGCTCACGTACGGCGTTCCCGGTGGACGGAGTACGCGAGCAGGCCCAGCCAGACCGCCACGAACAGCACCTGGAGCCGCTGCCCGGCGCCCAGCGCCCAGGTGCCGTGCCCGGCGGTGAACAGGGCGATGGAGACCAGGGTCCAGGCGGTGGCGAGCAGTTCGAGTACGACGAGCACGGGCCCGAACCGCGCGAGCGGGGTGAGCCGGCCGTAGCGGCGGGCGGCGAGCGTGAGCGCCACGATCCCGACGAGCGCTCCCGTCATGGCGAGACTGCTGCTGACGGCGTGCGCCTGATGGGTGGCGGGGACCAGCCCGGCGGTCTCCCGCGCCGCGCATTCGGGGTCCACGGTCGGCGTGCAGCTCAGCGGCAGCCAGGCGTCCGCCGCGGTGGCGGCGCCGAAGAGGGTGATCCCGGACCAGCCGGCGACGGACCAGAGGCGGCGGGGTTCGACGCGCCTCACGAGGCGGACCAGGGCCAGGAGGCCGCCGAGGAAGACGAGGAGGCCGGCGGTGAAGTCGGTGGCCCGGAACAGGCCGCCGAGAGGCTGGTCCTGGGCCGCGAGCTCGCTGACGTACGTCTCGATGGGGTTGAGGCCCGTGGAGAGGACGACTTCGAGTACCCATGCGGTGTAGGCGGCGGCGCCGAGCCCGACGAGGAGGGCCACGGAGTGGGCACCGGCCCCGGCCGTGGGGGCGGGACCCCTCGCGGCGGAGGGGCTGTTCACGGATTTCCAGGATCTCCGGGACTGCACGGGCTTCAGGTGCTTGAGCGGATTCGACGGCGGGTCTTTTGTGGACATAGTGCGACTAATCCTAAACGCGGCCGGGCCCGGTCCTCCGATCGGATACCCACCCCGGGTAGGGTTCCGCCCATGACCCGCCCAGCCTCGCGCACCCAGCGACCAGCAGTCCGGTGGCCCCGGTTGCTGCTGTTCGCCGCGCTGCTGCTGGGCATCGCGGGCATGCACACGTTGGGCCATCCGACGCGGGCCCACGCCATGGAGGACGTGCCGTCGGTCCGTTTCGTTCCCGAGGCCGGCCATACGCCGTCCGGGGCAGCGCACGGTGGTCGACCGGTCGAGGCGATGCCGGACACGACGGCCCCGGCCGTCGCCGGCACGGCGGTCACCCCCGCCGCCGCTTCCCTCACCACTGCCACCGTCGAGGCTCCGCGCCCGCAGCACACCGGCATGGATCCCATGTCCGTGTGTCTCGCCGTACTCGGCGCCCTCACCCTGCTGGTCCTCGGAGCCGGACTGGCCGGCCCGCGCCGTACCGCGCCGCTCGGGGGTGCGGCACGTGCGCCGGGCCGGTCCGGCGGTCCCGACCCGCCGCCACCCCGCGAACTCCTCACCCTGCTGGCGGTACTGCGCGTATAGGCCGGGCTCCGTCGTCGCCCCCGCATGCTCCGGGGCGGCGGCAGACGGTGCCCATCTGCCTGCCTCACACCATCACGAGGTGTTCCACCATGCGCTCTTCCTCCTCCGCTTCCCCCTCCCCCTCCCGCCGCGCCGTCCTCGGCGCCGGCGCCGCCCTCGCCGGCTCCGGGCTGCTCGCCGCCTGCTCGGGCGGCTCCGGCATGGCCGGCATGGACCACGGCGCGGGCTCCACGGGCAAGGGGTCCTCCTCCCCCGCCCCCGGTGGCTACGTGGACCCGGCCGGCGCCGAGGTGCAGGCCGCCGAGGCCGCCCGCAAGGCCACCGGCCCGCTCACCGAGGTCCGGCTGACGGCCACCGCCACCCCGCTCGACCTCGGCGCCGGCCGCACCGTCCGCTCGTGGGCGTACGGGGACAAGCTCCCCGGCCAGGAGGTACGGGTCACCGCGGGCGGCACCCTCGCCCTGACCCTGGCCAACAACCTCCCCGAAGCCACCTCCCTGCACTGGCACGGCCTGGCGCTGCGCAACGACATGGACGGGGTACCGGGGCTGACCCAGCGGGACATCGCGCCGGGCGGCTCGTTCACGTACAAGTTCGCCGTCCCGCACCCCGGGACGTACTGGTTCCACCCGCACTCCGGGGTCCAGCAGGACCGCGGGCTGTACGCGCCGCTGATCGTCGAGGACCCCAAGGAGCCCCTCTCCTACGACAAGGAGTGGGTGGTCGTACTCGACGACTGGCTCGACGGGGTGGACGGCTCCACCCCCGACGCCGTGCTCGGCGAACTCCGCAAGGGCATGGACACGAGCTCGAGCGGCGGCGGCCACTCGGGCCACGGATCCGGCTCCGGCTCCAACACCGCGGGCACGCCCGCACCCGTCGCGAGCGGCGGCCCCTCCCGGGTCCTCATGGGCGGAGTCAGCGAGGTCCTCGGCAAGGACCCGGGCGATGTCGCGTACCCGCACTACCTGGTCAACGGCCGCGCCCCCGAGGACCCCTCGGTCTTCACCGCCCGCCCGGGCGACCGGATCCGGCTGCGGATCATCAACGCGGGCGGGGACACCGCCTTCCGGATCGCCCTGGGCGGCCACGAGTTCACGGTCACCCACACCGACGGCTTCCCCGTCGAGCACGCGGCCGCCCGCTCACTGCTACTGGGCATGGGCGAGCGCTACGACGTCCTGGTGACGGCGGGCGACGGGGTGTTCCCGCTGACCGCGCTCGCCGAGGGCAAGGGCGACGCGGCCTCGGCGCTCGCCGTGCTGCGCACCGGTGCGGGGGCGGCGCCGATCGCGGCGACCCGGCCCGCCGAGCTGTCCGGGCGGCCACTGACGGCGGACACCCTGAAGGCGGCGGAGCCGGTCGCCCTGACCGCGCGCGAACCGGACCGCACGGTGCGGATCAAGCTCACCGGCGGGATGGCATCGTACGACTGGGCCTTCGACGGCGAGCCGTACGCTCCGGACCGGCGGCACCCGGTGAAGGCGGGGGAACGGGTCCGGCTGGAGTTCAACAACTCCACAACGATGTGGCACCCGCTCCACCTGCACGGGCACACCTTCGCCCTCGGCGGCGGGGCGGGCGGTGCCCGCAAGGACACGGCGGTGGTTCTTCCGAACGGGAAGCTGACGGTGGACTTCGACGCCGACAATCCCGGTCTGTGGATGGTGCATTGCCACAACGTCTACCACGCGGAGGCCGGGATGATGACCGTGCTGGGCTACCTGCGCTAGCCGGATCCCGCCCCGAACCGGGCCGCCTGCGCGCCGCGTTGCGGGCGCCGGCGGCCCGGCCGCGGGCGCCCGCAGGGGGCCGAAATGCCCGGCGGGGCAGCCGAATTCCATGACAGGCTGGTGATCGTCACGCGCCGATTGCGACTGAAGGACTTCCCGCCGGTATGAGCACCCCGCCGAACCCCAGCACCCCGTCCGGCCCGCCGACGGAGTCCGCGGGCACCCCCGTACCCGAGGCTGCTCCCGCTCCCATACCGGCGCCCGCGCAGCCCCTGTCCCTCGACAAGGCTCCGGCCCCGTCCCTCGAGGAGCCTCCGGCCCCGACACCGCCCCAGCCCCTCACGCCGGCCCCGGCCCTGACCGAGGGCGCCGCGCAGCCCGCGGACGCGGCCCCGGCCCCGGCCCCGGCGGCCGACCCGGCCGACCCGGCCGAGCCCACGGACGCAGTCCCGGCGGATGCCGCCCCGGCAGACTCCGTCCCCGCAGGCACCCTCCCCGCAGAACCCGCCCCCGGTTCCTTCACTCCGGTCGCCCCCGCCCCGGCGGCCGCCGCCGCTCCCCCGGGGCCCCTGTGGGGAGCCCCGTACGGCACCCCCGGCGCCCCCGGCGCCCCCGCCCCCGGCAACCCCTGGGCGACGCCCGTCGGCGGCCCCGCCGGCGGTTACCCCGGCGGCCCGCAGGCGCCCGGCTTCCCGGCGCCCCCGCCCGCCACGAACGGCATGGCCGTCGCCGCCCTGCTCCTCGGGCTGTTCGGCATCTTCGTCGGCCTCGTCCCCTTCTTCTTCTGGGCCGGCGCGATCCTCGCGCTGACCGGCGTCGGCATCGGCATCGCGGCCGTCCTCAAGTCCCGCCGCGGCGCCCCCCGCGCCACGCTGGCCGCGGTCGGCACCGCCCTGAGCGTCCTCGCCATCGGCGCTTCCGTCGGCGGCTGGTTCATCACCACGGCCGTCTTCGACAAGATCGACAGGAACATCGCCGCCAACCGCTCGGGTGACGAGTACGACTACGACGACGACTACGACTACGAGCCGGGCACCCCGAGCACCCCGTCGAGCCCGACCCCCAAGCCCTCGCCCTCCGACATCCCGGGCAAGACCTCGGCCCTGGCCTGGGGCAAGCCCTACACCTACGAGGACGGGGTCCAGGTCACCGTGCAGGGCGCGACCCCGTACAAGCCGTCCTCGACGGCATACCCGGCCGAGGCCCGCAACGGCAACGCGGTCAAGGTCACGGTGAAGATCGTCAACAACTCGGGGGCCGCGCTCGACGTCAGCCTGGCCCTGCCGAACGCCCGCGACGACCAGGGCACCGAGGCCGAGATGGCCTTCGACGGCTCCGTGCCGAAGATGTTCAAGGGCTCGGTCATGGCCGGCGAATCGATGACCGGCACCTTCGCCTTCGTCGTGCCCGAGGGCACCAAGAGCCTGCACTTCGAGATCGCGCCCGGCACCGAGTACGACGACGCGATCTGGAGCGGCCCGATCGGCTGAACCGGCGACTCCGGCGGCCTCGGGAACCCCCTCGGAACCCCCTTCGGACACGGCGACTGCGGCAACTCCCAGGACATCGCGTCAGAAAGACGATTAGACTGGGCCGCGTGCCTCAACTACGCCTCGCTCTGAATCAGATCGACTCGCAGGTCGGCAACATCGCCGCCAACGCCGACTCGGTCGTCCACTGGACCCGGCACTCCGCCGAACAGGGCGCCCACCTGGTGGCGTTTCCGGAGATGGTGCTGACCGGGTACCCCGTCGAGGACCTCGCCCTGCGCGGCTCCTTCGTCGAGGCCTCCCGCACGGCGCTGCTCGGACTCGCACAGCGCCTGGCGGCCGAGGGCTTCGGAGACCTCCCGGTCGTCGTCGGCTACCTCGACCGCACGGAGAAGGCCGCGCCCCGCCTCGGCCGCCCGGCGGGGTCCCCGGAGAACGCGGCCGCCGTGCTCTACGGCGGGCGGGTCGTCCTGCGCTTCGCCAAGCACCACCTCCCCAACTACGGCGTCTTCGACGAGTTCCGGTACTTCGTGCCGGGCGACACCCAGCCGGTGATCCGGGTGCGGGGCGTGGACGTGGCCCTGGCCATCTGCGAGGACCTCTGGCAGGAGGGCGGCCGCGTCCCCGCCACCCGCTCCGCCGGGGCCGGGCTGCTGATCTCGATCAACGCGTCCCCGTACGAGCGCAACAAGGACGACCTCCGCCTGGAACTGGTGCGCAAGCGCGCCCAGGAGGCCGGCTGCACCCTCGCCTACCTGGCGATGATCGGCGGCCAGGACGAGCTCGTCTTCGACGGGGACTCGATCGTCGTCGACTCCGCCGGCGAGGTCATCGCGCGCGCCCCGCAGTTCTCCGAGGGCTGCGTCCTGGTCGACCTGGACCTGCCCGCGGCCTCGGACGCCCCCGTCGAGGGCACCGTGGACGACGGCCTGCGCATCGACCGCGTGATCCTCTCCGAGGAACCGGTGGAGCCGTACGAGCCGGTCGTGACGGGCGGCTACGCCGACCGGCTGGACGACGACGAGGAGGTCTACGACGCGCTGGTCGTCGGTCTGCGCGCGTACGTACGGAAGAACGGGTTCCGTTCGGTCCTGATCGGCCTCTCCGGCGGCATCGACTCCGCGCTCGTCGCAGCGATCGCCTGCGACGCGATCGGCGCGCAGAACGTGTACGGCGTCTCGATGCCGTCCAAGTACTCCTCGGAGCACTCCCGGGGCGACGCGGCCGAGCTGGCGACACGGACCGGCCTGAACTTCCGGACCGTGTCGATCGAGCCGATGTTCGACGCGTACATGGGCGCGCTGGGCCTGACCGGGCTCGCCGAGGAGAACCTCCAGTCCCGGCTGCGCGGCACCCTGCTGATGGCGCTCTCCAACCAGGAGGGCCACATCGTGCTGGCCCCGGGCAACAAGTCGGAGCTGGCCGTCGGCTACTCCACCCTGTACGGGGACTCGGTGGGCGCGTACGGCCCGATCAAGGACGTCTACAAGACGGACGTCTTCCGCCTCGCCGAGTACCGCAACCGGGCGGCGGCCGAGCGCGGCGAGACCCCGCCGATCCCGGAGAACTCCATCGTCAAGCCGCCGAGCGCCGAACTGCGCCCGGGGCAGGTGGACACGGACTCGCTGCCGGACTACCCCGTGCTCGACGGGATCCTGGAGCTGTACGTGGACCGCGACCAGGGCCTGGAGGCGGTCGTCGCGGCCGGCTACGACCGCGAGCTCGTCGCGAAGACCCTGCGGATGGTGGACACCGCCGAGTACAAGCGCCGGCAGTACCCGCCGGGCACGAAGATCTCCGCGAAGGGCTTCGGCAAGGACCGCCGGCTGCCCATCACGAACGGCTGGCGCGAGCAGGCGTAGGGGGTCCTTCCCCGCTACGGCTTCACGGTGACGCGGGCGGCGATCGGCAGGTGGTCGCTGCCCGTGCGGGGCAGGGTCCAGGAGGCCTCGGGGGTGACCCCGCGGACCAGGATCTGGTCGATGCGGGCCATCGGGAACTGCGCGGGCCAGCTGAAGCCGAAGCCGTCGCCGGACGCGCCCTGGGTGGAACGCAACTGCGAGGTGACCTCGGACAGGGCCCGGTCGTTGACCGTTCCGTTGAGGTCGCCGAGCAGGATGACCCGGCGCAGCGGTTCGGCGGCGAGCGCGGCGCCGAGCGCGTCGGCGCTGTTGTCGCGCTGGTTGGCGGTGAAGCCGGCGTTGAGCTTGACGCGGACCGAGGGGAGGTGTGCCACGAAGGCGGCCACCTCTCCGTAGGGGGTGTGGACGGTGGCGCGCATGGCCCGGGTCCAGCCCATCTTGATGTCGACGGGCTTGCTGGAGACCAGCGGGTACTTGCTCCAGAGCCCGACGGTGCCTTCGACCGAGTGGTACTTGTACGTGCCCGCGAGGGCCTTCTCGTAGACGGGGACGACGCTGCCCTTGAGCTCGGTCAGGGCCAAGACGTCGGCCCCGGCCTTGGCGACGGAGGCGGCGGTGCCGGCAGGGTCGGCATTGTCGGCGTCGACGTTGTGGGTGGCGACCGTGAGGTTGCCGCCGGCCTGCGCCTTGTCGGTGACCAGCCCCCCGAAGAGGTTCACCCAGACCGCGGCGGTCAGCAGTATCGCGATGAGGGCGGTCGCCGACTTGCGGAAGAGCGCGGCGGCGAACAGCACCGGGACGGCCAGGCCCAGCCAGGGCAGGAAGGTCTCGGTGAGGCTGCCGAGGTTGCCGATGTCGTTGGGCAGCTCGGCGTGGAAGATCATGACGAGCGAGACCAGCACGGCGAGCGCGGCGAGCACGATCCCGCGGCGCCAGATGCCCGGATCCCGCCGCAGCTCGGCCAGCCGGCGCCGGAGACCCGCTCGGGAGGGCTCGGGCTCCGAGCCGTCGCTCCCCGTCTCCGTCATGTACGCCTGTGCCATGCCACTGCCCTCGCTGCCGTGCTCGCGCTCCGTCCCCGCCTCTTGACCCTAGGCGATATACGGAGGGTTCCGCGCCGATTGTGTCGGCCGTACGTCCGGGAGGACGAACGTCCCAGCGGTCCGGGTTCCGCTTGTCACCAAACGCGCACATTGCCCCGCGGGGCGGCCGCTCAAGCGAAGCGTGGTTCGTGCCACTTCCCGCCCGGGCCCCGAGAGTGCCACCATGGTGGTGAGTCCGGGGACGCCGTAAGGGCGCCTCGAGATGAACATCAAGGAGCAGTTGCAATGACGCATGCCGTTTCGCCTGCCCGCGAAGCCTCCTCCCCCACCCTGTACGGAGGCTCGGGCACCCGGCGCATCACCGTCCGCGACCTCACCCTCGCCAAGGAACGCGGCGAGAAGTGGCCCATGCTCACCGCCTACGACGCCATGACGGCGTCCGTGTTCGACGAGGCCGGCATCCCGGTCATGCTCGTCGGCGACTCGATGGGCAACTGCCACCTCGGCTACGAGACCACCGTCCCGGTGACGATGGACGAGATGACCTTGCTGTCGGCGGCCGTCGTACGCGGCACCAGCCGGGCCCTGATCATCGGCGACCTGCCCTTCGGCTCCTACCAGGAGGGCCCCGTACAGGCGCTGCGCAGTGCCACCCGGCTCGTCAAGGAGGCCGGGGTCGGAGCGGTGAAGCTGGAGGGCGGCGAGCGCTCGCTGGCCCAGACCGAGCTGATCGTGCAGTCGGGCATCCCGGTCATGTCCCACCTGGGCCTGACCCCGCAGTCCGTGAACGCGATGGGCTACCGGGTGCAGGGCCGCGGCGACGAGGCCGCCCACCAGCTGCTGCGCGACGCGAAGGCGGCGCAGGACGCGGGCGCCTTCGCGGTGGTGCTGGAGCTGGTCCCGGCCGAGCTGGCCGCCGAGGTGACCCGGTCCCTGCACATTCCGACGGTCGGCATCGGCGCGGGCTCGGAGTGCGACGCGCAGGTGCTGGTGTGGACGGACATGATGGGGCTGACCGGCGGCAAGATGCCGAAGTTCGTCAAGCAGTACGCGAACCTCCGCGCGACCATGGGCGACGCGGCGAAGGCCTTCGCCGAGGACGTGGTCGGCGGAACGTTCCCGCAGGAAGAGCACGCCTTCCACTAGTCCGCCACCGGTCCGACCCGCTGTTCCCCGGCCGGCACCGCACCGACAGGTGCGGGGCCGGCCCGGGGCGGGCGGGGTCCGGGGCGTTGGCCCCCCGCAGGCCCCCCCCCAGCGCCCGCTCGTTGCAGCCGGGGGGACCCGCGAGTTGTTTAGG